>CAYHDA010000126.1:4575-11945 GCA_964355145.1 uncultured Mariniphaga sp. | reverse complement strand
CCTGCCACTTTATCCTCAACTGCATCCCATAATTTCTGAAATCTTTGCGGAAGGGGATTAGCGCCAAATCCACCCCAGGGCCACGAACCCCACATGCTGATTTCCGGAAAGTTCAATAAAGGAAGGTTGCCAGGCACCGCGTTGTTCATGAGATATTTAGGATAAGTCTCATGAGAGTCTGCCATTATATAATCCACATATGGTGTCTCCTGGCCAAAAGCTTTGGCGAGACCGATCCATTCACCTTCATCTTCCACACAGTCAAAAAGCCAGGTAGACAAAATGATCTTGATGCCCGGATTTTTTTCATAGGCCAGCGCTGCTATTTTCTTCGATAATCTCAGAAAACCGTTGCTTCCCCAAGGTGTGCACCTGTCGCATCCGCACCCGCCTTGATCATAAGGCCAGATGCTCAGATAATCTACAGTAATTCCCCGTTTGGCAAATGCATCCATCTCCTCCTCAACTTGTTTCATAATCAATTCAGTACCTCCAGGCTGAGAAGGACAGATCTCGACACCATATTTCCCTCTGAGCCGGATCTGTTTAGGGGTAGTTGCGCGCAACCCGGCAGGACTGGAGTTGTAGCCTTCATTAGCCAAAATCCCGATCATAGGTTTCATTCCCGCCTTTTGGCCTGCCTTTAAAATAAGCGCCAGCCGGTCAAGCATTGCAACTGCTGCAGGATCGTTGATGCCTTCGAATCCATGCATATCAAACCAGACAGCAACAGCATTATAACCCCAAAGAGCTAATTCTTCAATATAGCTGATCACCTTTTCAACCGGGGCATCATGGTAGAAATTATGGAAATGAGTGGCAAAATAGATATTTCGAACCTGTTTTTCCGGAGCCGACAATCCCCTCCATTTTCCGGGAGAAAAGCCGGCTTCAGATGAAGAAGAAGTATGCAGCAATTTTCCAATGCCATATAAAATACCATTTTCATCGCTCGCAGTTATTGAAATCAGATGATCTCCGGAATTCTCAATTCTGAATGCTTCGGAAGGCACAGCTTGCGGTACAATCCTGAGGATGATTTTAAGACTATTATTGCCAGTTTGAGTAAAATCAATTCCTGTTCGTTCGGCAAGAATACGGTTAAAGATACTGATCGCTTTTACAGTCAGATCCCCGGGTTTTTCAGAATGTTTAAAACTGATCTGCTTATATATAACTAATTCAGAGGCATCTTCAGAATCGCTTTTTGGCTTGGATATTTTATCATCCTGAGCCAAAAGAGAGTTGTTAACTGCAGCAATTCCGGATAACGCTATCCCGGCAAAAGCACCTTTTTTAATAAATTCCCGTCTGTTGTTCATTGTATTCAGTTCCAGGTATTTGTAGTTTTAATAATCAATATATGGCTATTCACTTAAACTTAATTTTTTTAAATACAATCTGCGAATAGTTGTCCTTTTCGTATAAGACGCCGATTTTGGAATTACTAATTTTCACAATATCGGAATAGGCGGTGTAGTCTGACTTATTATTGGAAGGGTTATGATCAACAGGAATACGCTCTGGCCACGACAAGCCTTCGTCATAGCTAATGCGAAGGGTTAGATTATCGCGTTTTTTCGGATCTGCAGCATTGCAAAAGGCCAGCCAATTTTTTCCGTTATTCTTCCCAATATTCAAAATGGATCCTTCGCAAACAGGATCAGGCAGCCGGTGGTCGAAACAAACAGAATCCCAGGATTCTCCCCCGTTTTTACTAACAGCAACAATTCGTGCCCGAACATCGCCCTTTTGGTTTCGGATATTGAGCATTAAACCGCCATTGGAAAGTTCAGCAGCAGTGCTTTCATTGCTTCCGGCTAACGGGATATTTGCACTTATTTTAAATGATTTACCATGATCATCAGTATAAAAGCCGTGCGCGAAATAGCCGTCCATTGGTTGCCGCATATTGCCTTCGGAGTGATTTGCCGCCACATAAATCCGGCCTTTGCAGGGCAATGAAGACAACTGCAGGGCATGACCGGGGGTATTGGCATACCACCGCCAGTCTTCCTTGAAATGATAGGAAGTATTTAATTTTAATTGATTTGGTTTGTGAACCTGCAGCGTGATATTTTCGGCTTCCGACCACGACCGGCCCTCATCAACCGATGTTTTACACCAAACTTCGCGGCATCCGTTTCCCTTTAAAACCTGACTCTCGCTGGTGTTTCCGGTATTGTAAAAAAGAAATATCCGTCCCTTCGGATAATTGGGATCCAGTAAATCGACTACCGGCGCAGGATTACCGGCCTGAAGCTTTTCAAGATCAACAATCGTAGTCAATTTGCTCCATGTTTTTCCGTGATCGGTACTTCGCTTCAGTACAATATCAATATTTCCAAAATCATCGGCTCCATTTACACGACCTTCTGCAAAAGCAAGGAGTTCACCTCCAGGTGCAGCTATAATTGCAGGAATCCTGAAGATTTTATAACCTTCTGTACCGGAAATAAAAACAGGAATACCTGGTTTTTTAGCCAAGAGTGGAAAACTTATAAGGATAAGCGAAAAAAGAAAGCTGATAGTAAGTTTCATCAAATACTGTTTAAATATTTTTTAAATAATACGGCTGATTTTCAATGAATCACAACCGAATCTCCTAAGGGCTTTGTCGCTATCAATTTTTCATCATGATAAACCAGAAAACTCCGTTTATTGATCTCAATTGAAACTGATTTTCCTTTGTATTTAAAATCGCGGAGAGTCGTCACCCCTGATTCTTCATGCATATTCGGTTTGATTGTTAAACCGTTCTTATCAATACTTATTCCAAACATTCCGAAGATGATCGCTTCCATTCCTGCTCCTGCTGATATTTCAACAGGCATAGACGACCGGTCCTGAATAGGTGCATCCGTCCTTGGATTTTGGGGCAGATATGGAAAATATTCTATATACCGTATGTGTCGTTTCAGAATATCCCATGCCAGCTCCGGAAATCCTTGCTTATAGAGGTTACGGGAAATACGTCCTGGCATTCCGGCATATTGTCCGCCACCGCCCCAGTCCGAATCAATTAAATCCCAGTGAATACTATCCTTTCGGGCAATAGAATAAACGCCGAATTTACCCAGAAACTCCCCCTCCCTAAGGTGACTAACCAATTTATTAATCTGTGTTCCTGTCAGATAATCCGTTCCTAGTGCATCGAACAGATGGTTAGTCCAGATGGCCTCTTTTGTGCCGTCAGGATAAAGATTTTCGAACCAACCTAACTGATCATTCCAAAGGTGCTGGTTCATCAATGATTTCAGTTTTTCGGCATCTTTAAAATAAATTTCACGATTGTTATCTTTTAACAAACTTGCCCACTCGGACATGCGATAGAGCAAATGAACAGTTAACACATTGACAATTGGCACAACATGATTATATCCATCTGTCCTTATCTCAATTATTTTCTGTGTGTCGTAACCAACATCCATCAATCCATCCTTGTTGGTATAGTTAATTTTCAACTCATTCACCCATCGCTGCATCCATTCCCAAACGGTACCATTTCCGGCTTTTTCATTAAACAAGCTATAATCACCTGTATGGCGCAGATAAGCTTCGATCATAATCTGCAACGCAAAAGGCTCTTGAATATACAAATTCTCCCATTCGGCTCCTTTCCAGCTCACATAGGTTTTTTTCATCTGTACTTCACGAAAATCGGTCAGGAGCGCTTCTTTAAGACTATTGGGATCAAGCATAGCTAAAATATCAGAAGCGTAGGAGGTGTCCCAGCTGATGGTAAAAGGCCAGTAGCCCACTGCCCAAAAAGGATTTGTTATATAATTGGGATTTTCGTACCGACACATCAGAACCGACAAAAGGCAACGATAATAATATTCCTGCAATTTTTTATTTGTGCTCTCCAGTTTAGGGACATTCTCATAGGCCCATTTCAATTTTTCTCTGGTCACCTGATCAGTTTTTTTCATTCTGAGCAAGATGTCTTTCTGGAAAATAGCCGGGGCTGTTGTATTTGGAGCATAAAACTTCACTGCAAAACAGACTGTCACAAATTCACCGGGAGGCAATGTCACTTCAAAACCCTTCTCATTGATCGTTTCAATATCAGAAGAGACTCTTGCCAGCATCTGATCACTGCCCAAAGTAAAGGGATCGATTTGACGGGCACTGTCAGCGCCCTTGATACCATCACAATTTAATTGCCGGGCAATTTGTTGTGGAATCAAGGTCAGTTTCAATGGCTTTTCCTTCCGGTTTTTCAGAACAATTTTCAGAAATACCTCATCATTGCTGTAAGAGACACTGGTACAGCTTCTGATGGAAAAACTTAACCATTTACCTTCAATTTCCTTGTGAAAAGTACCTGATCTGAAATAAGCATTTGGTTGCCAGGTCTCATCCTGAGTAACCATCAAAAAAGGTGAATTAGGTCGAAAGTTGGCACCCAATGGATCAATTCCTTGACCTTCGTTGATCCATTTATCCCAAATTGAAGGGACATCATCACGGATTGTTTTCCCGGTGCCGGCATCGAAAAAATTCAGATTAAAAACATAGGAAGGTGCGCTGAAGGGAAGAAACTGTACATTGGTAAAGCTTGTAATACTAAACTGGCGCGGAGAAACAAAACCCCTGTAATTAAAAAGCATAATTTGTTGATCATCAAACCGTATTTGCTGGCGCTCCATAGCATAGTATTCGGGGTCTGCCGGCGAATATGACCGCTGTGCAAAACTATTTGCTGACAAACCAAAGAGGCACACGAATAAAAACAGAGCAAACTTAGTTTTCATTATTTTCAGATTTACGTTGATTCCATTTAATCCCTGTATTTTCCATAAGCGTTGACAAGTTCGGCGACGCGCATCACCCTGCTTTCGAGTCCGTCAGGAGGAACCTGATCGGCTACACCCAGGACATATCGCGGAGTAGTAATCATAATGGCAAGAAGTTTTTTCAGATGTCTTTCAAATTCATCATCACTTACGCTGGCAGTAAAATAGACTCCGGGAATCCCACCCCAGATGATGCTTTTTGAATCTCCGCAAACTCCTGCCAGATCTTCAAATTTTAAATCGCCAACCGGATAGGGTGTTAAAGCTTCAAGAACCGAAAATCCAACAGCTGCCTCTTCGTGCAATAATCCACCCAAAGTTCCGTCGATATGAATAAATGAATACTTACCTGCATCTTTAATCTTACTGGTCCATTCTTTCTGATAATCATACATATATAACCTAAAAAGTTCGGGTCCTACCATTTCGGACGATAGATTTTCAGGGATCATCAGCACTTCGGCAGGACTATCCACTGCGATCTGAGCTGCCTGATCGAAAGCTATTTTCATTGTGCTGAGCAGTTCCTGAAATTCGTCGGGCATTGTCAGTGCGGCGATCGTAACTGCCACAACTCCGGCTTCTAGCGCCATCAGGTGCATGAAAGGGCTCTTCGGCAGATAGCACAAAACAACACCCTGATCTTGGATTTGCTGCTTGCGAAGCTTCGCAAATTCATAATCGGGTTCAAAGCGGGTGTTTTCATAAATAAATTTCATGACGGGGATATCTTCCTCCGTTTTCATGAAATGTTCAATGGGCCCTTCAGAAAACGAGGTGGGTATATATTCCCAGCACTCCCGCACAGAACCAATTGGCGTAATTATTTCTTTATACCGCTTTGCTCCCTCATTCCATTCGTTAGTGGTACAATTGTTCAATATCTGCTTATATGGGAAGTAACCCTGAAGATAAAAGCCAACTCCCAATTCGCGATGCCAGCTGATATAATCATCAGAGCCAATAAATCCTTCCGGTTTTAATCCACGTTTTATGAGCGAATTCGCCCAATAATCGAGATCCCCAAACCACGGAACCTGATCGGGTTGTTCTCCTTTAAGAATGGCAAGAATTCTTTCTCTCGGGGTCATCGTATAATGGTCAATTTATCAATAGTCAATAGTCAATGGTCGATGGTCAATTTATCAATGATCAATTTATCAATGATCAATTTATCAATGATCAATGGTCAATTTATCAATGATCTAATCACAGATCAGCAAAGGGATTCTTTTTCAATATGTTCGAGTGTTTTACCCTTTGTTTCAACAATGTATTTTTTCAAATAAATAAACCCGATAAAAGTGACAACTGCGAAGAAGATAAAAGCATAACCCATTCCGTACTGTTGAGCGATTTGCGTTGTACCGAAAAATCCGATAACTACCGGGAAGAAAAAATTAAGGGAAGCGCTTACTGCCCAATTGGCAAAAGAGCCCACCGAGGCACCTCTGGCCCGGATAATATTCGGGAACATCTCGGAGAGCAGCACCCAAACTACGACTCCTTGTGAAGCGGCAAAAAATGCAATATAAGCCACTAACAGCGCCACCAGCCAGTAACCGGTAATATTTCCGGTCAAAAGACCATAACCAAATAAACCCAGCACGATTACCATTCCCATTTGTCCGAACAGCAGCAATTTCTTTCGTCCAACCTTGTCAATAACCGTCATTGCCATTAGGGTGAAAACCAGATTAGTAACACCCAATATTACGCTTTGAATCATTGAATTAGCCCCCGAAAATCCGGCAATGCTAAAAATCTGAGAGGAATAATAAAACACCACTCCAATACCTGTGAGCTGACTAAATATACCCACAAATATGCCGATGAAAATTATTTTGCGATATGGTTTTTTGAACAGATTTATTCTTTTACCCGCTTTTTCGGTGTTGATAGATTCCTGTATTTCCAGAATCGTTTGCTCTGTATCGATTTCATGTGAGGACAAATCTTCAATATTCTTTTTTGCTTCAGCTATCCGCCCCATTTTCACCAGCCAACGCGGACTCTTCCGGATCACCAAAAGCATCAGAAAAAATGCAACAGCCGGAATGGCACCACTGAAAAGCATCCAGCGCCAATTCTGATCACCGATATTCGACAACAGATAATTGGTGATTAAGGATAACAAAATCCCCAATACAATTGCCAGTTGAAAAGTAGAGGCAAGGACTCCCCTGTGTTTCGGAGGAGATATTTCGGAAATATATACCGGACAAAGTACCGAAGCTCCGCCTATTGCAAGACCCCCAATGAACCTGAAAATAATAAAAGTGGTAATATCAGGAGCTAAACCACAACCGACAGAAGATGCTAAAAACAATATTGCCAACAATTGCAGCAACCGTTTTGCACCATATAAATCACCTGGCGGGCCAATCAGAATAGTGCCTAATATGCATCCAATCAGGGCAGAACTCACAGTCCAGCCCTGCAATGCGGGAGATAACTGAAAATACTTTACCAGATTGAGCATTGCACCATTGATGATAACGGTGTCGTATCCAAACAGAAGACCACCCAAAGCTGAGGCAACTGTACATTTTAAGAGAACTTTATTCATTT
>CAYHDA010000126.1:0-4475 GCA_964355145.1 uncultured Mariniphaga sp. | reverse complement strand
ACAGGAATATATTCTGGAATTGAATTACCGGATCCCAGACCATATCCCTTTGCGGTTTTGCGAAAAAGGGTTCCCTGCTCAAGCACCGTTTGAAATACTGTCTCAGGCTTTTCCAAAACCAGCAGATTCAGGTCGAAACCACCAAAAAGCCCGATTCTGTCTGAATATTTTTCAATCCATTCGGGGAAAGGAGCGATCTGATCTTCGTTGGAGTGTTTGGCATCAATTCCCAGACTAATGATATCCTCCATCAACGGAAAAATATTTCCGCACGAATGGAGTAAGAATTTTTTTCCGGAAAGATGGATTAAATCGATCACTTTTTTATACTGAGGAAAAATATGCTGACGGATAATATCAGGCTCAAGCATTGTCGATGTTTTATGGCCAAGATCATCACCCATCCTAAAAAAGACGAATATATCGGAATGGTTCTCAATTACCCAAGACCAAAGTATCTGCCAGAGGTCTCCTATTTTTCTGAAGATGTCGGCAAAAAGTTCAGGATCCATACATTGCATCACACATAAATACTCGTATCCGACCAGATCCTGACTTGCCTCAAAGATTCCGTAACCACAGCCACCGTAAGCCTTCATTCCAGGAGGCAAGGTCTTTCTGATCGCCTCAAAATGGGGAGTATAGGTTTCCCGGAATATCTTTGGAATATCTTCCCATGGGTAGTTGTCAAAATCGGCTCTGGTCTGTATGGGTCCTGCCATTCCGCCCATGATTGCTCCGTGTCCGGGCAGAATATCGCAGATCGCCGCTTCAAAATCGAACGCATCATAGGTCATATCCTTCCAGAATCCGATCACTTTGCGATAATACTCCTCCAGTTCATGGGTTTTCAATCCTTGTGAGGAGATCGTTTCTCCCAGCACTTTTGAGATAAACGGTGCATCGATATGATGCTCATACAATGGCAGACGCTCCGGACGCCGGTTATTTAAAACCTCAAGAATATGACGATAATCAGGTTCAAATTTCATTTATGAATAATTTTATCGAATTCAACACTTATCGGCCAGAGAGGCAAAGGTTAAAATAAATTACCAAACAACTTTTAAAGTAGCCATTCCATTTGCGGGAACGGATAGTTTGTTATTGATTTCTGGACCGGATATCTCCTCCGTTTCGCAAAGGTTGACAGATGCCGGACTGCCGGCCGGCCACGACAATTTCACCATTTCATCTTTATCGGATACAGAACGTAAACGGATGATTGCCGTTTTGGCCTCTGTAGTTGACTTAAGAATCGAGACGGTTATTGCCGTTGATCCGTCCAGAGCGATAAGTGGCTTGGGAATAGCATTGGCACTGGCTGCGAGTGACACAAGGGGCTGCGACTGTTCCAGACCAAAGCGGTTGGCTGTTGCAGCATCATAAGCTCCGTGGGGCAGAATACGATAGCGGAATGTGACCGGACCGTCCTGAGTCAGCGGGAAATTAGTGAACCAGTGATTGTTCATCACCCATGAATAAATGATCGGGCTGGGTTCGAGTTTACGAAGCCATGGTTTCCGTTCTCCACTCCAGGTACCAGTCTGATTGGCTGTCATTGCACCGCTTTCAATAAGTGGTGCATCGAGCGAACACCAGGTAACGCCATCTTTTTCATTTGAAATATCAACCCATCGTTGCATGGTGAGCCAATTACGGTTACCTGCCGCCCACTGATCTTTTTCAACCTGCATCACACCCCAGGGAATATCGACTCGCGTTGTTGCTTTTGGAATATCAAATCCAAAACCGAAATGGACTCCGTCTTTTGCTTCGAGAGGCAATTTATCCACCACGTCGGTAATCTCAACCCAGGCTTGACCCTGTACCAATCTCACCGAGCGTGAAACGGCACGACACCCTGTTCCTTTTGAAGAAACAAGTAATTCAACTACAAGAGGCCCCGATTCAACAGTTGAGATTACAACAGCTGAATCTCCCCGCGCATTATCGCTGTCGCCAGGCATCCAGCGAAAAGCATTAAGTCCTCCGTTGACTTTGACATCCACGAAATTCCGGCCGTTGGCAAGTGTTGTCAATTGTGTGATATTGCCGGTAACCGGGTCAATTTTAACACGCAGAAGCTGGTTGTCGAGGATGGTGCCGTCGATTTTACAGCCAATTGTCAGCGATGATTTACCCGCAATAACCTGGTAATGACGTGATCCAAATGCAGGAATATCCGAAGCAAGGAATGCCAGTTCGCCTGTTGAAAGCCGCTGAGCCGGCACCTCTTTTCCCTGATCATCATTAATGCGGTCACCACGTAAACTTTCCGCTTTCGAAAGGGTCACAAGTCCGTCGTGACTCCATGAATGCGTATTAAAAACAGTAATACCACCTTTTGATGGTCCTTCAGGAAGACCGAGTGCACCTGAAGACCGATCGGTTGCAGGAGCCAGTACTTCATCCATAAGCGATTGGGTTCGTTCGTCGGCTTCGCGGAAATAACGTTGCTTCACTTTCCATATTGCATCCTGAAAGAATGGTTCCGTTGGATTCTCGGCGCACCAGGTATGCTCGGAACCCAGCGCGATGTAACGCCACGCTTCGTCGTAGGCGGCACGTGGGGCAGGCTTGCCCGAATGAAGCATTGACCAGAGCGTTTCGACCTGAACCAGCCGTTCTTTGGCATTTCGGTTTATTGCAGTAAGACGGGCGGCTGTCCCTAATCCATCAGTCCAGTATTCATTAAATTCACCTCTTACAACAGGAAGTTTTTCACCATAATTTTTCTCAATCATCTGCATAATTTCAGTCCCTCCGGCGATGACAATATGAGGATAGGCATATTCATTATTCCAGGCTTTTACCGCATCCGGGACATCAGCATCGAGCGGGCAATTATCCCATAATGACCACGAAACGACATAAAAAGAATAAGGATTATCAGGTTTCTCACGCTTGGACAAAGCTTCCAGAAAATTCACGCTGGCACTTCCTGTTTTGATTACCGCCGGAACCTTTTCAGGATCGCGCTGGCCAAACCAAGGCCGACCTGTAGTTCCGCCCTTCGTCATGCTGCCACTGTTGCCATAACTGCCAGGCTGAAAAAAGAGTATCCTGGATGTGCCGTCAGGGCCCACCCACCAAAAAGGTTTTTCATCGACACTGCGTCCATTTCCGGCGCGGCACCCATTTGGCCACATCATAATGTAACGAATCCCTTGTTGTGCCATCACCGGAACCAGACCCCATGAAATACCGGGGATATCAATTTGCTGCAGGGTTTTCATGGGTACGCCTGTCAGCTTTTGTATTCCGCGACTAAAACGAAATATCTGAAAAAGTTCTTCGTCAGAGCAAACACTGGTATTCAGATTCAGGTAGCTGGCATCGACACAAAGATAGCCGCTCTTAATGGCCTGAATGATGCGCTCCTTCTGATAAGAGGTCGCACTTTGCCAGTAACGTTCCAAAGGCCAGGTAATTTCGGGATTCCAGCGGTATTGAGCGCCGGCAGGGTAATCTTTAGTTTCCTCAGCAAGTTTTATCCCTTCGTCGATGTTGCGTTTATGAAGAATTTCAACGTTATCCTGCGTGTTGGTATAGCCAATATCTACGTGAGAATGAGGATAGATATATACCGTCCAATGACGTAATGCAGGCACAATAAAAGTTTTTTTCAATGATTTGGCACCCTGGCGCAGTGTCAAAGTAACCTGAACAGCGGTTTTTACACCTGCTTCAGCCGGTAAAAGAATACGATATTCACTTTGGCCTCCATCGACAGATGGTATTTCAGTGATTTCCTTAAATCCCCCTGTCTTTGCTTCGAGCTGAGCCTTACCCGACAATTTCTCCCCTTTGAAAGAAATCTTAATCTCGCGACCCGGCTTACCGTCGGTACGAAGCCGGTAAAATTGTTGCGGGACACAGGTCATATCGGCAGGAAACAACAATTTTAGATCTGTTGCATTAGTATTAAGCGCTGCAACGCTTAAATTAATCAGCAGTAAGAAAATCAGTTTTATTTTTCTCATTTCTCTTCGGTAAGGATGATATAGACAATAGAATTAGCCTGTTTTGCTGACCAAAGATATATTTATTTTCTGCAAATATGAGAGCAAATCCGCATATTGAAATTCATTAAACTTTTATACTTTTATTGTTCTGTTTTCACTTATTGAAATTAATAAGCTAACATAAGAACCATCCATGAAAATCGAGCAAAAAAGTACCATTATTCGCCTGTTAATAACAATTTTACGAATCGCAATTGGCTGGCACTTTTTTTATGAAGGAGTCACCAAGATTCTTCAGGGCAACTGGACTTCCTCAGGATTTTTACTGAACACATCAGGTTCATTATCATGGTTTTATCATTGGCTTGCAGGCTCCCCTTTCCTTCTGCAAGTCACAGATTTCCTGAATATCGCCGGTTTGATTATGATCGGAATTGCATTGTTCATCGGACTTTTTAGCCGCATTGCCTCATTTTCGGGAGCATTGCTTATGATTTTATATTATTT
>CAYHDA010000125.1:0-12099 GCA_964355145.1 uncultured Mariniphaga sp. | reverse complement strand
ACAGTTTAAAGGCAGATATTTGGTATTTAATGTAATCTTCAAAGTTATATTCGGTATACATTTTAATGATGGGAATACCGAGTATTTTTCTCGTACCAAACTGAATAAGTACGTAGATAGAATAAAAGACCAGCAACAGAAGAAGCACAAAAATGATGTCAAATTTCTGGGATATTGACCACCCGCTTAATGAATCTAACGTACTCAGAGGCGCAAAGATCGCAGGAAGTTCGAGATTTGTATAGATTCTGCAACTGTCGGATTTAAGTTTCTCATATTTCTCTGATGCAGACAAGTAGTCAAACACAAGCGACTTTTCGCATAATGACCAGACTTGATTTCCGTTCATCAGACTATCCTTTTCAAGATATTTTGTCTCGGTTGAGGTTTTGTCATAAATTGGGCGGAAAAGATTTATAAAGTACTCTCCTGCATAATTATCTGCAGCTATATTGTTTCTGACAAAACGTTTTTCATTCTCATCTAACTCTTTCCAGAGTGTCTTTCCCTGAATGTAAAACGTTGAACCGGCAAATTTCGAATAAATACCCTGTTCCAACCGCTGTTCGTAAACAGCCTCAACTGAAGGATTAAGTTTGTGATTTTGTTCCATCAGTTTGTAATAATTTCTAAGCTGGTTATTCCTTGATTCCCTCTGTCGTGAAAGGATTAACTGGTCGTGTTTCATCCCTCTTATCATTTCATGATTTACCGATGCCTCAAAAAATTTAATTGAGGGTGCAACACTGAAGATCAAAAGAAATCCCATAAGAAAACAAACGTAAAACGAGGTGTTGCAGTTCGAATATTTAATTGTAAAGCTGCTCCTCAAAACGAAAAAGCAGGCAAGAAGAATTGAGATTATTGCGATCTGGAATATCAACATTTTGTTGAAATCATAATTGCTTAAAATTCTTATGGATGAGATATTTACAAGAACAATTAAAATAAAGTTTAATATGGCAAAAAAGTTTCGTCCCGAAGATTTCAACGTAAAACCGTTTATTGCATAATTTAGGAATGGGAAAAGAAATAAGACCATTATAAGGGCAAAAAGAAGGGGATTCAGAATATTTATTGGATTGGTCAGCATTAAATATAAGAAAGAGATCAAAACAAAAGATATGCTCAAAGCGATATAAATTTTATGCTGATTTTCCTTCAGACCAATAAAATCTAAAATCAGATTCTTCCATCCGGACTTGCTTACAAAAGGTATAAGTACATATAATGCAAGAACTTCCATAAGAATAAACAGAACAAGGGAAGAGAGCATAAGAAGCGTCAGCATCAGTTCCTGTACCTGGTATGCATGTTCAGCTTGTTTATCAAACATTGTCACCAAATATAAAGGCGTGGGCGCAAGCGGCATTACATGTATCCGGTACGATTCGTCGTAATAGTCAACATCCAGCGTCCGCGAGGTATTTGCGTAAATCGCTGCTGTTAAACTTTTGTCATCACTGCATTCTGTTATAAAATTCTCCTGTAAATTTCTGAGCTTATCTGAATGAAACCAGACAAGTCCCTTTTGGTCAATAATACAGAACTTGTAATCTTCTCCGATGAGTGGCTCTATGATTGAATGAAATCGTCCTGTCATTGCGATTACCATATTTTCAATTCTGGAAGGTTTAGATAAAGCGACTTTGACAATTCCACTGGTTACCGAAACAATCGATTCCATACGGAACCGGCAGGTATCGTTGCCAGGAAAGATCCATTCATCGGGTTTTTTAAAATAATCGCGGGTAAACAAATTTGATGGCTTATCTACTTTAGGGAATACAGTCAGTAATCCTTTTTGCATCCCGGTGGTATCCATCCAAAAAGCGTAATCAAAATATGGATAAACAGCCGGATTCAACAAACTTTTAGTTAAGATATCGGCTTTGTCGGTCAGCGATTTGCCTGAATTACTGCTTTTGTAACTAATTTTATCATAAAAATCGAGTTGATGCCATGAATTCTTTATTTCTTTCATCAGCGAGTCATTTATCTCCTTTGCCAGATTTTTCAATCTGTTTTGATTTTGGTTTCTGTACCAAAATGCGTTGGACACAAAGAAAATAAACAGTATAATAAAGCTTGTACCAAAGAAGAGTGATACTGCAGAATTAATTAGTGTACCCGATGTAACCTGCTCTGTTGCCGACATCACCTTGAGTTTTATAAAAGGTAATCCGAGGACAATAAGAGAAAGAACCATAAATATAAGTATGACAACCCAGGGGGCCATTACTTTTTTTGACTGATCAAGCAATTCGGTTTTGACCAGGCCACACATATACCAGATTTTTTTGTCTACTTGCATCTGGCATACAAAAAGTTTATACAGATTATTGGATATGGATATATCATGCGTTGTGACACCCTTGATCGTTGCCTGACCTTTCTTCGATTGATTTGCCAGATCGATAGACTCAGAAGAATTGACTTTCCCGGTAATGCTTTCCTCACTTTTTGACTGACCACCGGTTAGTTCATTAAAAGTCAGGTTAGGTTTGCCGGGAAGAGTTGAGTATATGATGTTGTCGTCAACAATCAGTATATAATCATTGAAAACATTTCGCTGCATGAAATCTGACATCAGCACATCATATCTTGTCTTGAATAGTATTTTATTCTTTGTATACTTCTTATATTTCTCTCCCAAGACAAGTCGAAAATACAAAAAGTCAGACATTGCTTCAGGATTCGCCTTTATAATGGAATCGGCTGGCGCTTCATCTTTTTCAGATAATCCGGAGCTGGCATAATCCAGATTAAAATTATAATATTGAATATCTTTTCGCAGTTTCAGCATAGAGGAAAAATTGTCCTCCGGTGATTGTTTATCTTTTGACAATTCAAGGAGATAACCAATATATTCCGACGCATTAATCCCCATTGATTTGACTTTGACCTGCAGATTGTGGCTCATCTGTTCAAGAATCCTGGACTTCGTCGTAATTATATGGTCTTCTTTGTTTTTTGTGTATACTTCAATGTAAAGATAGTAGCCAACTGCAAATATGATTAAAGTAGTAATGATGATATACAAATTCCGGTTTAATTGTTTGCTTTTCATAAGGGGATTTATAAAATTCGGTTAATCTCAGAGTTTAAGCCAGGCAAATATCCACTAATAAAGATACGTCACAATAGTGACTATTTCAAGCGAATAGCTATTTTTTTTATTTAAATAGTAAAGATTTGTGTGATCGATGAATATGTGAAAATTGAGTGGGCTAATATTCCCCATTTCTATATGAATTTCTATGTTTATCAGTATAGCACCTCTTTTACAGCTTCTATGTCATTGGCAGAAAAGGCAATGAATAAGGTTATGGATGAAATAGAACTGATTCTAAATAAAAAGGAAGGAAAAAAATAATTTAAGGACTTAACAATATGATGATTTGAAAATAATCAAATATGTATTTTTGGCAATTAATAAAAATCCATTTAATTGACATTTAATACGTTATGTTATGAATCCAAAAGATTTCGTCGCCAGTTATTTGCCTTTTGCAAAGGAAACTGAAGAGAAAACCGGTATTTCGGCAATTGCTATTCTTGCCCAGGCGGCATTGGAGAGCGGGTGGGGAAAAGCGGCACCGGGTAATATGTTTTTCGGAGTAAAAGATACAGACGGTGTAAACGGGAATGAGCAACTGTTAACTACTACAGAGTATAGCAAGAGGAGTGATTTGAAATTTCCGGAGATTATTTCAGTTACCCCTGTAGTCAAGAATGGACAGAAATATTTTAAATATATCGTCAAAGACTACTTCAGACAATATGAAACCCCGGAACAGGCATTTACCGACCACGCAACTTTTTTCTTAAATAATGCACGATATGAATCAGCATTGATAGTAAAGTCAGATCCATATCAATTTATTGATGAAATCGCGATCGCAGGTTATGCAACTGCACCTGATTATGCAACGCTTTTAAAGTCTGTGGCAAAATCGGTTGAAAAAGCAATAGCCTGATCGATTTTAAAATTTGATGGTCAGTTCCAATCAAATGAACACACTGTCGTCACACGGCACCCTTTCCGGAAGTAAAATCACGCATGCATTTCAGACATTAAATCTGAAATGCATGATATCGCTATCCTGGACCACATAATCCTTGCCTTCGACATAAATCTTGCCAACTTCACGACAGGCAGATTCTGATCCAAGTTTTACGTAATCGTCATATTTAATTACTTCAGCACGAATAAATCCTTTCTCAAAATCGCTGTGGATAATTCCGGCAGCTTTGGGGGCTTTGATGCCTTTTACAAAAGTCCAGGCACGGCTCTCATCGGCTCCCGTGGTGAAATAGGTTTGGAGATTAAGCAATTTGTAAGCCGAATGAATAAGCTTATTGACTCCAGGTTCATCGAGACCAAGATCTTCAAGAAACATTTGTTTTTCCTCGTAAGTCTCTAAACCTGCAATATCTGCTTCTGTAGCGGCAGCGATAATCAGAATTTCGGCCTTTTCGTCAGCAATAGCTTCCTGGAGCTGTTGTGTGAATTTATTTCCTTTTGAAGCTGATGATTCGTCAACATTACAAACATACAACACCGGTTTTTTTGTAAGAAGAAAAAAATCATGGATTAAAGCTTCCTCATCTTCATGGAGTTCAACGGTGCGAGCGCTCTTTCCGGTAAGCAAGACCGCCTTAATTCTTTCGGCAATAGCCACAGTTCGCTGAGCGATTTTGTCGTTGCCAACTTTGGCTTGTTTTTGCAATTTAGCAATCCGGCTCTCAACAGTTTCAAGATCTTTTAACTGCAATTCGATATCTACAACTTCCTTATCCCGTACTGGATTGACAGAACCATCGACATGGATAATATTATCATTCTCGAAACAGCGAATCACATGAATAATGGCATCTACTTCGCGAATATTGGCCAGAAACTGATTTCCAAGTCCTTCACCTTTACTCGCACCTTTAACCAAGCCTGCAATATCTACAATTTCAACTGTAGTAGGGATAACTCGTTTTGGATGATCGATTTCTGCCAGTTTGATTAATCTCTTATCCGGGACGGTAATAACACCAACATTAGGTTCGATTGTACAAAAAGGGAAATTGGCAGCCTGAGCCTTCGCATTAGACAAGCAATTAAAAAGGGTCGATTTTCCAACATTTGGAAGTCCGACTATTCCACACTGTAAAGCCATTATAAAAACTGTTTATTTTAAGTGTGCAAAATTACTAATTTAGCCGGATAATTTCCTTTAATTTGCAAGCCTATCTGCTTCTATTTAATTGTAACTATTAATAAATTAAACTTCTATGAGACTTTTTTATTCCTTGACTCTGATAATAAACCTCATATCTATTCATGTTACTGCTCAGGACCGGATTATAAAAATTACAAACGACACCATCACCTGCAAAATCAAAGAGATCGGCGATGATGAGGTTAAATACACACATAAAGATTATAACAACGATGTAATTTTCGGTATTGATAAGAATAAGGTAAGACTCATAATTTTCAGCGACGGGAAAGAGTTGAATATCAAAAATTCGATGTACGATTCATCGCAATATAAGTCTCAGCGTAAGAATGCTTTAAAAGTTGGTTTTTTATCTCCAATTTTCGGAGCAACGAGTTTTACTTTTGAACATAGCCTTAAGCCCGGCAGCAGTATAGAGGCCACATTGGGGATAATAGGACTCGGCGATAACATTAACGGAGATGCCTCGGGCGGTATGTATCTTAAATTTGGATATAAGTTTATCAAAAGTCCCGACTTTTACTT
The DNA here is from genome assembly GCA_964355145.1 of uncultured Mariniphaga sp. Lineage (GTDB taxonomy): Bacteria > Bacteroidota > Bacteroidia > Bacteroidales > Prolixibacteraceae > JAAFHB01. Next base: position 6,340 of record CAYHDA010000125.1, on the reverse strand, counting down.
AAAAGGTATGCGGTATGTTCATATCTTAAAGGGGGCATATATCAGACCGGAAGTAATTTTTTCCTCTTACAGCCAATCGCCAAATATTGATAACTGGAATATTTCAGGCAGCGGAGCAAAAGAAACTGTTACGATGTTTGCCATTATGCTAAATACGGGTAAACAGTGGGTCATAAATGACAGGTTCTTATTTGATTGGTTTATTGGCGCTGGTTATGGATTCGGCGATGCAAAAAGCAGTAATGCCTTTCGTTTTGCATTTTTAGGTGGCGGCTCAGATTCTAGATTTGTCATTAGCTCTGGCATAAGAGTCGGAGTTCTCTTTTAGTTGGTTAAACTTTTTACCATATATAAAGTCTGAGAAACTGTACAATCTATAATAGTATTCAACGATAATGGATTTGAACGAGAAGGAGCTTATTGCCAATCTTAAATCCGATGGAAACAGAGAAATAGCTTTTCAGCAACTGGTGAGAACTCATCAGGAAAGGCTTTATTGGCATATCCGAAAAATCGTTATGAATCACGATGACACTGATGATATTTTACAAAATGTTTATCTGAAAGTCTGGAAAAATATTGACGGTTTTAGGGAAGATTCCTCTCTTTTTACGTGGCTCTTCCGTATTGCAACCAATGAGTCGTTGAGCCATTTGCAAAAGAAGCGACGACATTCATTGTTATCAATGAATGAGATAAGTGATTATCTGACAGAATCATTGGAAGCTGATGTTTATTTTGACGGAGATGAAATTCAGAAAAAACTCCAATTAGCAATAATTCAACTGCCTGAAAAACAACGCATTGTATTCAATATGAAATATTTTGACGAGATGAAATATGAAGAGATGTCGGAGGTGCTCAATACCTCTGTCGGAGCTTTAAAAGCCTCGTTCCATTTCGCAGTAAAAAAAGTAGAAGAATATTTAAAAGAAGATCGCAAATAATCATTAAACCATTTACGATCAAAAGTGTCAAACAGTTGCAAAAATGAAAGAAAAAGACGAAAATATTGAAAATTTGTTCGGTAAATTCAAAAAAACTGAACCATTTCGGGTGCCTGAGGGATACTTCGAGACATTTCCTGACCGGCTTAAGATGAGGATTGAGGAGGACAAATATTTGTCCGGTAAACGATCATTATTATATTATCTCAAGCCCGCCTTGTCGGTTGCCGCAAGTATTGCTTTGGTCATATTGCTGGTTTATGTACCATTCAAAAAATTCGTTCCTTCGGACACGGGATTTATAGCTCAAAATCAAAATTCATTAACAAATACTGACTCTTCCGGCACTATTCCAATAGCTTTTATTTCCTATTTTTCGGAAGGACAATTTTTAACTGCCTTTTCTGAAATGAGTGCTCTCGAATCAGAAAAGATATCTTCAGACAAACTAGCTGATTATATTGCAGCCAGCTACGATGATTTTGATATTATTGCAAACAATTAATACGAAAATATGAAGACGAGTATATTAATGATTGTATTGCTGATGATTTCCTTTGCTGGAATTACGCAACGGCGATTCGATCCGCAGACTCTTGAGTTAATCAAAACCAAGAAAATTGCATTTTTAACCGAAAATATTGGGCTAACCTCTCAGGAGGCACAGAAATTCTGGCCGGTTTACAATGAGCTCGAAAAAGAGCGATTTATGCTAATGGATAAAAAAAGGGAGCTTGAGCAGCAGAGTGATACTCCAAAACCTGGAATGAGCGAAGCCGACTACCGTAAATTAGCAATTGAAATCGCTGCAACACATGGCAAAGAAGGAAAATTAATTGAGGAGTATAATATTAAAATCCTAAATGTTCTGTCTGCTGAAAAAGTCGTAAAGCTTTACCGTGCAGAGGCAAAATTCAGGGCTTATTTGATGCATGAATTCCGTAAAGGACAAGAAGATAAAAAAGGGACTGAAAGTAAATAGTTGGTTAAGTAAATATAGTTTTGGTAAAGAGGTTGTCGTATAAAACGTAAGTTTAAGGACAGCCTCTTTTTTTATTTCCCTTAGTCAGAGCAAGTTTTTACTGTAAAACACCACTAATTACTGAAAAGGCACTGAATTAATTCATGATTTAAAGAGAAGGGGATAACAAAATAGCCTCCAGTTCCCCAATTTTGACAAGTTGCTGATCACCGGTTTCCATATTCTTTAACGTAATCATGCCGGCCTCTATTTCTGAATCACCTGCCATCGCTACAAATTTGACCCCTTTACGATTAGCATAATTCATTTGTTTTTTCATTTTATCACTATCCGGATAGATCTCACTGCTAATACCTGCAGTTCTCAATCTGGTCAAAACCGGAAGACAGTAAAGGACTTCCCTATCTCCGAAATTTACAAACATCACTTGAGTAGCTGCAATAGCCTCTTTCGGAAACAAATCAAGTTGTAACATTACATCATAAATCCTGTCGGCTCCAAAAGAGATTCCAACGCCTGAAACTCCGGGAAGTCCGAATATTCCGGTAAGGTCGTCATATCTCCCGCCACCAGTAATGGAACCGATCTCAACATCTTTCGATTTCACCTCAAAAATTGCACCTGTATAATAATTCAAACCTCGCGCAAGTGTCAAATCCAGTTCTACATCAACCCTAAGAGATGTGGCAGCCAGATAATTAAAAATCGTGCGCATCTCTTCGATCCCCCTTGCACCTATCTCTGACCCTGTAATAACCTGCTCAATCTGGTTTAATTTTTCTTCATTGCTTCCGCTTAACTGCAAGATCGGCTGTAGTTTAACAATTGCCTTCTCACTAACACCTTTTTGAGCTAATTCCAGATTTACCTTCTCAATTCCAATTTTATCCAATTTATCGATTGCAACCGTGATATCTATAATCCGGCCGGCTTCGCCAATAGTTTCGGCAATTCCAGCCAGAATTTTCCGGTTATTAATTTTTATTACCACATTGATGCCAAGATTACTGAAAATTTGGTCAACGATCTGGATTAATTCCAACTCATTCAATAAGGAATCCGAGCCGATAATGTCAACGTCGCACTGGTAAAATTCACGGTAGCGCCCTTTCTGAGGCCGGTCGGCACGCCATACCGGCTGAATCTGATAACGACGAAAAGGAAAGGTAATGTCATTTTGATTTTGAACAACGTACCTCGCAAAAGGAACTGTAAGGTCGTAGCGCAGCCCCTTTTCTGAAATCCTGGTCGTAAGTTTTGAGCTGTTGGGTTCTATTAATTCAGTCTGATTTACAGCAGACATATAGTCACCTGAATTTAAAATTTTGAATAACAGCTTATCACCCTCCTCACCATACTTCCCCATCAACGTAGATAAATTCTCCATGGCTGGTGTCTCAATTTGCTGAAAACCGTACAATTTGAATACATTTTTCACTGTATCAAAAATATAATTTCTTCTGGCCATCTCATTTGGAGAGAAGTCACGGGTTCCTTTAGGTATAGAGGGTTTCTGTGCCATGCTTTTGCTAATAAAATTTGAGTTGCAAAGGTAGGGAATATTCCCAAAAAAAAGGGTGCCCGGATGGACACCCTTTCAGGAATTGAAATTTCCCGTATTAATTAAAAACATAGCGAAGACCTAACTGAATTCCATAGGTTCCTGCTACTGAATTAGGATCCTGGAATGAAGTCTTAACATATGCACCGTTAATCTGAGTCATGCGAACCATTAGTTTACCGGTAGCGGCATCTTTGCCGTCAACGATTAATGGTGATGAAGTTATTACATTCTTGTTTAAACCCCAGCTTGAATCGAGTAAGTTAGCAAAGTTGATCACGTCAACACTAAACTGAAGTTTGTTTTTCGTGTTGCCGAATTTCATTTTGAAATCCTGTAAAAGTCTGATGTCAATTCTGGAATTCCATGGAGTATAAGCGGCATTGCGCTCTGCATATTGACCGGCATGTTTGGATAAATAAGGATCCTGTGCTGCAAAAGCCCAGTAAGCATCTCCATCAGCAGGGGTTTTCCATAATAAATCACTGTGTTTTGAAGGAATAAACATCTGTTCATGGGTAGATGTTCCGTCCTTGTTCATGTCGCCGTTATACAGATAAGTATAGGCATTTCCTTGATAGCCTGCATAAAATACAGAAATAGTTGTCGCATAATATTTGCCATACTCAATACCATAATTCAAAGTAGCGACTACGCGGTGAGGCGTATTATTTAAAGAATTTCCTACTTCAGGATCATTTGAAGAATTCAGGATTTGACGATACTGCCATGCAGAGAAGGGGTCCGATCCGTTTTTACCGGTTACCTCACGACCCATATTGCGTGAATAACCTACCATACCACTAAATCCAGCTACTTTTGGAAGGTCTAACTGAGCAGAAAGGGTATAACCATCACCAATTTTGGTATTACGCATAATCACGACATTCTGAAATGTTGGATTAATGTATTTTGTGGCGTTGGTGGTATTTGAATAGAACGGACGAGTTCCGGCTCCTTCAATAATGACGGATGCTGCGGGAGCAAGGTTGATATTATCGAAGAAAATCGCATTCATATCTTTGGTATAGATACCTTCCAAAGTCAACATCATATTCATTGGCAGCTTAAGGTCTACACCTGCACTGGTTCTCCAGACTTGTGGAAGCTTAAAATCTTTGGCGATGGCAGCAATCTTTCCACCAATAACATTTGTCTGTGGAAAAATATCTGAAATAGCAGTATTACTTAGCAAAGTTTTAGCATCGGCGGCAAAAGGAATACGAGCCAACTGTGCTTTACTTGCGGTGCCACCAGCCTGGTTAATTACCAATTGATATTGCAACATCCCGCTGTTGGTTGGCTGATTTGTAAACCATACAAATGGAATACGACCGGTAAAGATACCCGTTCCACCCCGTACTTTAAGTGATTTATCTCCTCTTACATCCCAGGTAAAGCCTAAACGTGGTGACCATAATACCCTGGCTTTTGGCCATGATGCCAGATCAACTGTCTCACCATTTCTGAATGTCTGACCTTTCAGCCCTGGATTATCAACTGCACCATCCAAATACATCGGAAGGTCAATGCGTAAACCAGCAGTCACTTTTAAATTGTCTTTAGCATTCCATTCATCCTGTCCGTAGGCAGAAAACTGCCCAAAAGAGAGTTCTGCTACCGGATTAGTGTTCCCGTTTATACCATAAGTATAAGCAAAACTGATTGGATCGTAAGTATCGCTGTATGCCAGTCCTTCACCAACACCGTTGGCATAATTTTTGAATGAGGCCAAATCTTTGAACCTGTAGTAACCACTTCCCTGACGAAGATAGCTGTTTGCGAAATACTGGTGCTCGTAAGAAACACCTGCAGTGAAGGTATGCTTATTCCACATATAGGTCACATTGTCGGTAAGAATCAGCGTATTGTTATCAACATTGTTCATATAGGAGAACAATTCATAACCTGCAGACATCTTCACATTTCCTTTTGTAACATCACCGGACATGATGTCGATAAAAGGGAATAACTGACTGTCGCTCTGGCGCGGCTGATTATATTTGGTATAAGCTACCAGAAATTTATTCTGGACTTGGTTGAAATGACTGTTCAACTCTGCTGTAAGAGACTGGAGTGTATTGCTGTTGAAGTATTGGGAGTTTTGAAAAGACATACCACCTAACCGTGCATGACGACCACCTGAGATACTTGGTGTTGCATCGCCGCTGCTGCTCGGGCGTGATACGTTTGAACTTTCTGAATAATTGTAACGAACAGTTAATTTGTGACTCTTATTAATGTTCCAGTCAATTTTAGCCAATAATTTGTTGTTTTTCTCAACATCTCCGCCCCAATTTTCATATGGACCAGTTTCGTAATTGTATTTGGATTTTAGAAAGGCGGAAAAATCTGTAAGATCCGACGATTTTACCAATGCATTCACATTTGGATCTGTCAGGTTCCGGGTTCCGTCATTCGACAGCAAGGTATTGCCTGGAGTCAGTGTGTTTTCCATTTCTCCACTCAGAAAGAAAAACAGTTTATCTTTAATAATCGGACCTCCTACGTTAAAGCCATTCACTTTTTTAGAAGATTGAGCCACCGTTAATTTTTTATCTCTGATCTTTGAACCGTTAAAGCTTTGATCACGAAAGAATGAATAAGCAGATCCTTTGATCGTGTTGGTACCGCTTTTTGTAACTGCATTAATGCTGGCTCCTGTAAAATTGGATTGAGTAACATCAAAAGGTGCTACTGCTACCTGAATTTCTTCAATTGCATCCATTGAGATTGGTTCACCTGAAACGCCCGGCATGTTACCGCTTGAAAGTCCAAAGTTGTTATTAAAATTGGCACCATCAACCGTAACGTTGGTGTTATATGCCTCACGTCCTACGAAAGAACCGT
>CAYHDA010000124.1:0-12100 GCA_964355145.1 uncultured Mariniphaga sp. | reverse complement strand
ATTGCTGATTAATTTATTCATTTTCTTTTACCCATGATGGAGAATCCCTCAAAACCGGCATACGGTTGATCACCCACCTGAATATCCATATTTCAGTGAATATTACTGCCAGAGTGACGATAAATTCCATCCATGAAGGAACATATCGTATGGCCAACTCCCATTTAAAACCGATTACAGTAACATTTAGCCTGTTTATAATCACTCCAACCATGGTGATGATTGCTGCTATTTTTATTAGCAGAATATTATTGGTCCGGTAACTGATAAAGAACAGGCACATTGGGAAAAGAACAAATCCAAGCATTTCGAGCAAAAACCAATATCCCATTGGGGTGTTGATCAAACTCCAGTGTTGCTCGTGTATAAATACCAGCAACTGCAGAAAAAAGTAGGCAAACATGGTTCCGGCGCAGATTTTTGACAAACCGAGGATGATGCCGTTCTGTGCTTTATGATTTTTCTCGCTGATTTGTGTGAAAAATACCTTATGACTGATTGATCCTTCAAAAATGACCATTGACAGTCCTGCGAAGATGCTCGATACAAAGAACATTATGGGTATAAATTCGGAGTACCACAGCGGATGAATTTTATCTTTAGCCATGAGATACAGGGCTCCTAATCCTGACTGGTGGAGTGTTGACAGGGTAATTCCAAAAATTACTGCAGCCAGTGTCATGCCTGACAGAATTTTCCTTGCTCTTCGAGCTCCAAGCCATTCGGCTATTGCCGGCGAAAATTCGATCAGCTGTGCGAGCATATATAAAAGGAAATGCCATGCTACCAGAAAAAGGACTGAACTTGTGCCAAAACTATTTCCGATCACAGGATTTATTACGTGCCAGGGCCTTCCTAAGTCCAGGAGCAGTGCACCTGCATAAAAGGCGTAAGCGAGGAAACCGTTTAATACTGTCACCCTGACAATCGAGTGATATTTTCGCATATTCAGGATATAAACCATAAAAGTAAGGACATAAGCACCTCCGGCAAATGCGACTCCGGTTACAACATCAAATCCAATCCAAAGTCCCCATGGAGTTTCTTGTGTCAGATTGGTAATCGAACCGATTCCTTTCCAGAACCGGTAAATAATAAGTGCCAATCCTAAAAACATGATTGGGATCGAAATGATGTTAAAGGGAGTAAACCATTTACCTCTTGGTTTCATTTCGCTTAACACAAATTTGAGGATGGATTTTCCATCGTTATCCAATGCGACTTGCTGGTTATTCATCTTCTTTCTCTTTGTTTAAGTGATTATTTTTTGTTGCCTGATGAATTCCCAATAAAAGGGTAGGTACCAGAACAAAAACGGATGGTACAGTATAAAGAAATCCTTTTGTCAAAGCCGGATAGGATGATTGCTGTAAGGTAGTACTTAGTCCCAGCTGATCGAAAGGAACCGGTGACAGGTATAGCCAGCCTGTTCCGCCCGCTTCATGTTCGCCATAAATATGATCGACGTACAATTCCGGTTTTTCGTAAATTCTCCTGCGTGCTTCTTTAATCATGTCTCTCCGTTTTCCGTATAACAGGGCTTCATTAGGACAATTATAAACACAGGCAGGGCTTTCATCTGTTTTAAGTCTTTCGAAACACTGGTCGCATTTTTGAATCTTTGGATTGGCGCTGTGGTATTCAAATTTTGGACTGTCAAACGGACACGAAACCATGCAAAAGCGACAGCCCATACATTTATCGCCGTTCCAGGTTACCGGCCCGGTTTTATTCTTAAGCATGGCTTTTGTGAGGCAGGCTGCTGCACAAGCCGGCTCATTGCAATGCATACACTGCCGTTTAATGAACACTTTCCCCTTGGATGTTTCATAGGTATTTACAACGGTGTTGCATTTTTCATCTGTTTTTCGGATTGCTGCAACATCCTTTGAGGCGGGTGGCTGAGGTAAACTATGCGCGTCTGCACAATCAAACTCGCAGCCCCGGCAACCCTTGCAACGTGTTGCATCATAAAGTATTCCGTTAAATTCCATTTCATTGTCGCCTTTTGGAGCAGCCTCTGCCTGCTCTCCAATGGCAAGCGCTATTCCTGTAGCTCCCAACAGCTTCAAGAAGCCTCTTCGTTCGATCCCCATGGTATTGATTTTTTGGAAGGTTAATAATTTGTAAATAATCAGTTTGTTTATTTGGAACGGTCAATAAATTGTGTTTGAAATTCTTCCCATACCTGCGGGTCGAGATCAGCAAGAATACCATCTCTCAAAACACCACCATCCTGTAAAACCATTGTAAAGGCGGGAACATGAACCCTGACGGCCATGGCAAAGAAATCTTTTAGCCTCGAAAATTCCGATGTCAGCCAGTTCTTGTATTTTTCAGCCATACTTAGAAATTGAATTTCAAGCAGCCAGTTAGTTGGCTGGATCGTATAAATCCATCCTTCCGAGAATGGGGAAGTATTGATCAAATTTGAATTTGCGATCAGATTAGTGTTTTGTGAGGCGATGGTACCAGTCAACGGGGAATAGATCTTCAACTGCTTTCCTTGTCTTACGATGGTGAGCAAATGTTCCCCTTTCTTAATCTTATCTCCAGTATTTTTCATTTCAATACGGGTCAGCTGACCTGTAATATGTTGAAGAAAATCATCGATTCCAATTTTCACGGTGCCATCTTTTTTCATAAAGGCCCATGTATGGGTTTTATCGAAATAGAGTCCCTTTGGGATGATCACCGAATTTTCATCAAACGGAGTTACAATTCCTGAATAGGCTTCGGTCCTGATTCCCTTTTTGTTTCTGACCCGACGGACCAAAATATCCAAAAGCATGACAGATACTCCAATTGCCAATAAGATCAGAAATTTAATTTTCAGAAAAGCATTTGTGTCAGATGGTACTGATGCATATTTAGGCGATTCATTAATTCTGTCGATTTGTGATTGTCTTTCATTGTAAACCAGTTCACTGTATCCGTTTGTATTGAGAAACTGCTGTCCGTCTGTCATCACCCAATTCAGGAATGCCAATTCAGTTTTATTCCCCGGTTTCACGGATGCAACAGAATAGATACTGCCGGAAAGTTCTTTTGGATATTTTCCTATCCATACACCCCGGGAGAAATCCTGTAGATTATCATAAATGGCTTCCATATAATCGATCTTTCCATTCCCGTTTTTGTCTATAGGAACAAGTTGAATATTTTCAGCTATTTTTTGACTGGCAGGATCAATAATTTGGATCAATCTGCAAAATCCCAATGCATTCTGATCTTTTTGGATTGCTGAAATCATCTCCTGTTCGTTATTCACCATTATTCCGCTGATTTTCAGTTGTTTTATTCCAACAAAATGGGCAAGACCAGAAATTACTGATGGGTCGTTTACATAATAGAACTGTACCGGAACCCCTGCTTTTATTTGTGTCCCGCTCAGGAGCATTCCCCAATTCTGGGGTTGGGTTGATTCGATAATTTTAACTAACCCTGATGCAGTGATCCCACTTTTAATTATTTCTTCCCGAAGTGGATTTTTCGCATTCATAACCGGAACGGTCACATCACGACCTACAACCATATTCCAGGTTGATGGATTATTGACAGACGCAAAGGATTCATCCGATATAAAACCTATTCCGGTTCCTGATTGCAGCTTGCCGGCGATTTCCTTATCTTCAGATTTAGTTATTTGTATTTTCAATTCCGGGTTTAATCTGCTGTATTCGCTAACCCATTTTGCAGTCAGCGGATATAAATCAGGAGAAGAAAATACACTTATGGAACCCTTCTGTGCCGGGCTGCTTCCGGTTGTCAATTCTTTGCTGATTGCAGTGCTGTAATAAATCAGCAAAATTCCGATGAATAAAAAGACCCTGGTTTTCATAATTTTCCATTTTTAGATGATAATTATGAACATTCAATTATGATGCCAAAGGTTAAATTGTCTATTTAATATTCAGTATATCAGTAGTTTGGGAATTAGTGTGGTGGGAAAATATACAGCAGTAAGTGTTGAGTAATTCAACACTATTTATTCCCGATGTATGCAATACGCAGAAAAACAGCTTGTTATGTGCAGTGTAAGTATTCTATACATATGTTGAGAAAATCAACAAAACCGCCTTTTAGGTCTTTATTTGCCTTGAAATCCGCCTGCTTTAATTCTTATTATTACTTCTGTTTTGGTTGGAATGAAATAATTGTAAAGTTTAAACTATTTGCCATGAGGTACGTTTATTTGAAATTAATGTCTACTTATATATTTCTCACTAATTAAATTTGATGAACATGAAAACAACAGAAAATGCATTGAACTGGTTTGAGATAGCTGTTTCTGATATCGCCAGAGCTCAGAAATTCTATGAAGTGGTTTTCGGAATCGATATGGTACGACACGATATGATGGGGATGCAGATGGCTTTTTTCCCAACCGACGATTCGACAGGAAAAGTATCCGGTGGATTGGTGCAGAGCGATATGCATAAGCCCGGTACAGAGGGATCAGTAATTTATTTGAATGGAAATCCTGATCTGGTAATTGCATTGGATCGAATTGAGGGAGCAGGAGGAAAAGTTTTAATGCCCAGAACTCTGGTCAGCGATTCTGTGGGATATATGGCTTTTTTTATGGATACGGAAGGAAATAAAGTTGGAATACACTCCAATAAATAATCCATGTCAGGCGGTTTGAGTCCTGATCAATCCCCGGTGAATTCACATATACCGGGGATTGCTTATGTTAAATTTTTATTTGGTTTCTCATTACTTCAAAATCGAACCTGTCTTAATCCCTTGCTTGTAAAGCGCAATATGGGTTCTGAATTTTACAATGCCTGAATTTATTGAATCACTTCAATGAAATATATCCCTTCCGTCAGTTTGAAATTGGCACTAGCCTTATTCGTTATTTTTTGATCAGGAGAAACACCACTCTTTAACGTTATTTTTTGGAATTTTTCAAATGGAAGTTTTACCGATGCCTCGCATCCTTTTGGTATGGTGAGACTGAAATGAAATTGCCCTGGTTTCTTTAGGATCCAATTCGAAATAATTACACCGTTTGGGGAGTTATACGTGCAATTCATATACGACAAATCTTTAGGAATAAAAGGTGCAATCATAAATTTATTAAAACCCGGATTTCCGGAAAGTTCTCTGATTCCTCCCAGCCATCTGTAAAACCACTCTGACACTGTGCCGAACATCGGATGACAATTGGAAAAAGTATTATCGCTTTCTTTCCAGGTTTCCCAAAGGGTTGTGGCTCCTCTGTCAATCATAAAGCCCCATCCCGGATAGGTTTTAGTGTTGACAATATCATAAACTTTATCGGCATAACCAGCCTGAGAGAGTGCCTCGAGGATATATTTTGTTCCAAAAATACCTGTTGTGAAATGTCCGTTAACACCATTTTTAACAGCCAGCAAAAGAGAGTCGATAGCTGCGGGTTTTTCTTTCTCCGGAATCAGGTTGTAATACAACAAAGTGGCAAAGAGCGTCTGTCTGTTGATGGGTGATTTTACCGGGTTTTTCCAAAACTTTTCCAATAATTGGGAGGAAAGGTTTTTTTCCAGCAGGTCAAACTTTTTCTCATTTTCTGAATCCTTTTTAATTAATGCAAATTGCTTCATAATCCGGGCACAATTCAGATAATGGGTGGTGCCGATCAATTCAACAGGAACCGGTACCATCGATTCGTGGTCCGCAAGTCCTTTGTGCACCATACCTTCGGGATGAATTCGCGCGACTTTCTCCATCCATTTTAAATCGAAGGAATATTGCTCATTTACAACAGAGGTGTCGTTGTAATATTGAAAAAGATTATTTTGTATTGTGAGAAGTGCTGATTCCCAGCTGATTCCGCAGTATTTCATCACAAATGGGGCAACGTCAACAAATACGGAGTCATTTGCCACATCGACCCAATCGTATATGGTCTTCCGGTAAAAGTCCTGCATATCATAATTACAGATAAATGATTCGCTGGTGGCATTTAAATCACCTCCGTATCCGAATCGTTCTCTGCCCGGACAGTCTGACTGAACACTTATCAGATTATTGACGAATGTTTGCCGGGTAACTTCTTGAATATCATTAAGCAATTTGGAGGATGTAGAAAAATGACCGTTGTCTTTCACATTGGTATGCAGCACAAGGCCTTGAATATCGGAGAGGGAAGGAGCCTTCGAGAGTCCTGCAATTTCGATGTACCGAAAAACATGAAATGTAAATTCCGGACTGTACCAAGCCTCTTTTTCTTTCCCAAATATAAATTCATCCGTTTGCCATGCAATGGCAGGAGCTCCGGGTCCCCCCACCCCTGCTCTTTTTATCTGACCGCAAACAGCCGTCATTGGGTTTAATTCACCATTTTCGTAGATCCGTTCTCCAAACCGAAGGGTGATTTTGTCTCCCTCGTTTCCCTGAAGTCTGATTTTATACAATCCGGTAAAGTTAATCCCCATATCGACTACAAACACGTTCGTTTTAGGAGAAGTTATTTTGACAGGTTTTAGCAAATTGGTTTGCTGAATGGCCGGAAAGAACGCTTTTTGAAGGTTGCCTCCAGGTCCATCTACAATAACTGCATTCGACCATTCCTGATCATGAAATGGTGCCTTATTCCACCCTTTTATCTCTTTGCGGGCATCATAGACCTCTCCCAAATAGACACTGTTTCGGAGAATGGGACCAGTGGTGAATTTCCATGTTGCATCCGTGTTGATGATTTCTGTATGACCGTCTTTATAAGTTAAGGTTAGTTTTGCAATAAATTTTGGTCTCCCTACAGTCAGTGTTTTTCTCAAATTATAGGTTCCCCACATACGCAGCGGCAACGGATTGTAAAACCCATTGCCAACAGCTACGCCGAGGCAGTTTTCACCCGTCATCATCTGAGGTGTGAGTTCGTATTCCGAATAGTAGATTCGCTTCCCGTAACTGGTCCATGCCGGATCTAAAAAATTCTTGCCTATTTTCTTTCCGTTGATCGTTGCGCCGTAATACCCTGCGGCAGTAATCAACAGCTTTGCGGATTTCAGCTGATCGCCGACATTGAAAGTTTTCCGGAAAAGAGGTGCCGGATCGTCAAGGTAGAATAACGAGTCAGCGGTTGGCAACGCCTTGGCATCACCTATCCAGGCAGCACCTGACAGGTCAATTGATGCAGGGTTGATACTGGCTGGATTTTGACCGTGGGTTATCAAAATGCCAAAGAAGCTAATCAGTAGAAAGAGGTGAAAGTTTAAGTGCTTCATGGTTCTTGTTTTGATGGTTATATATTTTTAAAATTCTTTTGTTTCGTATTGTTCTTGTTGGATAAAAGGAACACTATTTTTCACAATAAAGCAGTGTTTTTGCCCGGTTGTATCTATTCTGAAATTATAGGTTCCGGAATCTCAAGATGACTCCAATCCTTCGTGATGGCTAATAGTTCGGAGGGTATTTTACCTTTTGAACCCTGAATAACACCATGCCATTTACCATCGGGTGTTTTCCAAATGGCCAAATCCACACGTTCCTTTAATTGAAGGACAAATTTTTCAGTTTTAAAAGTTTTTAAACCTCCCGCAGCCATCGCTTCCAGGTTTCCTTGTGCATCGAGGCGTACTGCAGCGAGTCCTTCTGCATCGAAGTCTACGTTGTAGTTTTTTATTTTAGTGTTCGAAATAATACGATCTCCGGCAATATTATTTGTTCCGGCAACTTGCACCAAAGTGCCGTCGATTAACCGGCAAAAACCTGTTGTGGGCGGAGCATTTGAACTATTGCTAAATCCTTTTAAAAGCATTGTGGCAGGCGTCTGTAATTCAATCTTCCGATTTTTGAAAATATCAAGAACAGTACCAACAACATCTGTGTTGCTGGTGATTGTCAGCATCTTATTGGGTAGCAGGTCGTTACTGTTGACCTCCTTTGCATCGAAATTTTTCGTCCAGGTTCCGATTCTGAGCAGACGCGTTGAGCTTAGATCTGGGTCTGAAAAGAATGACCCTGTGGTAGTGTCCTCAAATTCGGGATGGTAGAGCACAACTACGTCATATCGCTGTGGTCCATAGGAAATAAATCCATCTTTATCGATCTTCAAACTGCTGTTTTTTATCTCACTTGAAGGGATAAGGTCGGTGGCAATGCCTTCGCGCCAAAGATTACTCACCAGATCCATCCCAGGATCATCGAATTGTGATCCGGCCCAGTTCATGGTATTGGCATGACCGAAAACAACTGCAACACGACAATCTAAGGGTGCTTGACTGATGTAGTTCAGTAACCTGACTCTGCTTTCAGCAACCAGCAGCGGCTTCGTTAAAAAATCGAAATGTATATTCTTGTTTTTTTCTGTGGAAGGATAGACAGGGTGGTAGCTGATCCTTCCACCGCCAAGGGCCGAAGACCACAATGCGATTGGATAGTCCTCAATATTTGAAGAATAATACATGTTATACCAGACAGCGCTGCCCCATTTTTTTGAAAGTGCTGTACGGACTCCAAATGGGGTATTTTCATCCGTTTGCGCCCAGTCTCGTGTTGCAACCCACCAGTCGAGACCGTTTTTATAGTATTCGACCTGACTGGGAAATGGCCACCAGGTTGGATGAGCCAAAACAACAGCATTCGGTCCAAAAGTCTCTTTAGTCGCACGGTAAAAATCGTCTTCAATTGCCTGATTCCTTTGCAAAGATTGATCCATAAAGTAGTTAATGGCTCTTTGACGGTCGCTTAGCTTTCCTTTTATTCCAAATTTCATTACCAGACAATCGTACAATAAATCACGGCCTTTCGTGCGTTTTGCATAATCCTCTGCCCGGTATTTCGAATACCAAAATTCATTGTGTGTCTTGTCGTGACTAAGTGGAAAACCCCATTCATCCTTAAAAGCTCCAACCAATGGCACGTCACGGTAGCGATTGATTAACTCACGCTGGAATGACAGCAGATGAGGTGCAAAAACATCGGGCGAGAGGTGTGTGAATGCGACCATCACACATGCTTTTAATGGTCCGTTAATGATTGACTTTGGCAGTTCAACAACTAATGAATCCTTCGAGCTAAATGATACTTTGCAGGATGCAGATATATCGGCAAGCGTACTGTTTTCTATTCCATCGATATCTTTCTTGTAGGCATATACTCGCAGCAACTGGCTTTTTAAGGGAATATAATGGACGGTTCTTCCGGTATAATGATCGCTTATGTCGTGGCTTTTAACTGCAGCACAGGTTGTTGCGTCATTCGACAGCTCAACTTCGCGAAGAATAAGCATCTCCTGCATTTCGTCGGGGTAATGGGCTTCGAAATACCTCCGTGCTGCCCGCACATCTAAGTCGGCAGTTAATCCGATTCCATGTGCTAAGGCATAACTCGCAGCCAATTTCAGTTGCGTGTGAACTGATTCTTCGGTAATCTCGCGATGAAGCATTCTGATACTGGCAGCAACTAAACTAAAAGTAGAATGGTTAGCGGCATTATCCAGATAGGATTTATAGCCTTCCGACATAAACTCTTTCTCAAACCAAAACCAGTTGGCTAATTCGGGCATCACACTATTGGGTAACCGAAAGGATGCTTTATCCGGAATAAATTTGTCATCCAGACCATATTTCACCTGAGCCAAACTCAAAAGAGGGCACAGGCTGGCAAGTCCAAACAGAAAATTCTTAAATTTAAACACTCTTGCTTTTTTTGGCTTTTTTGTTTTGTCCCGTAGCTTTTAGCCACGCTTTTGCCATCAGCTTTGCTCCGGGTAAACCGGGATGAATGCCGTCCGGAGCCCAGTAGCTATCCGGAGCCCGTTTTTCAGCTTTATCATAAACAGCCTGAAATGGGACAAATACCGCTTTGAATTCGGTGGCCAGTTGTTTTGCTGCCTTTCTGTATTCATCAAACATCGGGTACCATTGTTCGGGTTTGATAGCGCCTCCGCCTTTGAGCGTATAGGGTTCGCAGATGATCAGCTGTACATTGGGGAGTTGTTGTCTTGTATAATGGAGTAAATCCCTGTAATCATCGATGTATTTTTGCAATGTTCCGTTGTATCCGCCATCAAGGGTATGCCAGTAATCGTTTACTCCGATCAGGATACTCACCACATCGGGTTTCAGCGAGATACAATCTTCTTCCCATCTTTTACGCAACTCGAATACCTTGTTGCCGCTCACTCCACGATTGTAAATCTTTAATTTTTTATCTGCAAACTTTTCGAGTAAAAGACCTGCCGCAAACAGAGCATATCCGCGTCCCATACCATCGGTATTATTGGGCTGGCTGATTTTAGGATCCCTGCCGGCATCTGTGATCGAATCGCCCTGAAAAAGGATAACTGAATTCTCTTTCAACAGAATCAGGGGTTTTTCAGCATGTTTTTTTTTCTTTACTGCACCACTGACGGTAGTTGGCAACATCAGGGCTCCTGCTCCGGTAACGGCCGCAATTTTCAGGAAATTTCTTCTGGTATTCTTCATGTTGTGATTGTAGTAGATCGTGTTGCCGGATTGATAGTTAGACTCGTGATTATTAGTAATTATCAATTTATAATGTTCAATGAGTTTTATTAATGATATTCAATATTTTAACAAAAATGAATTACAGCAATAAAACTTTCGAATATCTTAAGCTGGTATGATTGTTCCAAAGTGCAATTTGCAATTAAAATTTTAAAAACCGGCCACATTCAGTTTATTTATTTGGCTGAGAGGAACCTCTTTTTTTCAAGGCATATCTGATGGCAGCATCAATATTGACACCACTTTCCCTGTACAAATTTTAAACTTCGGAATAAAATTAAAAGTGCCTTTTGTGTTGTCTTATAGGAATAAACGGTCCAAAACTACCTATGCATTAAAATCCGGAATATCGCTGCATATACCGCCTTTAAGGGCAGACTGATGCGCAACTATTCCTGGTGCAGTATATGCAAGTGCTTCATATACATTGATTTTTGGTTGCCGGTGGTGGATGAGGGCGTCGATAAATTCATGCGTGATAAAGGTATGTGAGCCGTCGTGCCCGGAGTTGTGTCTCATCGGCTCGGGTAACAGATCCGTTTGCCACCACATCGTTTGCTTGTATGATTCTGTGACATTGGCTTTATGTTCAAATCCTGCATCATCCTTTCCTGCTACATCGGCAATCCGAACGATCGTGTGTTCATTTCCCTCCTCAAGTGCCGAGAAGAAAGACATTTTGTCTCCGCGCCATTCACCGCGCTCACCACTTTTAAAGGCTCCTTTCCAGTTTACTTCCACCCTAAATGGGTGACCCTTATCGGTTGTGAAAAACGCGGTTTCATTCCAGAATGGGTTATTGTAGGGATTGTTTTTCAACAACGGACTCTGATCTCCCCATCCCAGACCACTTACTTTTTTGAGTCGTTCACCTGTTACAGAGATAAGGAAAGCGGTGCAGTGGGTAGGGTAGAGGAGCGGAGGGAGACCGTGGCGCCAGGTAGGTTTTCCATCCTCAAACCACAAGGAATCCAGCCCCGGATGGTTATATTCGGCTGCAGCGCTGAAAATCTCCCCAAACTGGCCTTCTTCGTGGAACTTCCTGACGGATATAGTATTTTGTCGATAGACACTGGTCTCTGCCATCATATAAGTGAGGCCGGTACTTTGAACTGTTTCTCTTAATAAATAACACTCTTCCAACGTCATTGCAGCAGGAACTGCGCATAATACATGTTTACCCGCCTTTAATGTCATCACAACATGACGTACATGATCGGGAGCCGGTGTAGCTATAAAAACGGCATCAATCTTTGGATCAAGAATGAGTTTTTCGAGCGATTCGTAACTCTTCTGACAGCTGTATACTTTCATCAGATTCTCACGGCGATCGGGACGCAGATCGCTTACCGCCTCGACTGTGCAGTCGGGATGTTCGTGAAACTGGAATCCGGCGCCGAATCTGCCTCCGACAATGCCAATACGGATTTTTTGCCTGGAGGACTGTTCATAAGCCATCGCCATATGGGGTGCTGCAGCAAGCGCTGTAACGCCCATCCCGGCCGTTCCTATAAATTTACGCCGGCTGGTGGGTTCGTTGGTTTTTAGTTTATACATTTGGGTATGATTAATTGAGTTACAAATGCGAAGATAATCCAATTAAAAAGAAAATAGATTCGAAATGGCATACAATGGGACAA
>CAYHDA010000123.1:0-12111 GCA_964355145.1 uncultured Mariniphaga sp. | reverse complement strand
GTAAAATAAGTAATTGTCAATTATTAATGTTATCCGCCTGCAGGCAGAATAATGATCATGTTGATTTTAAAATTTGCGTTCTTGCATTTTAAGTTCCTTGTCGAATTTTGTGATGGCATTGGTCAAGCGTTTTACAATTTCGGGGTGGTCTGATGCGACATTCTTGCTCTCGGAGATGTCGGTCGCCAGATCGTAAAGTTCGTCTTTTTCTTTGACATGTCTTAATTTCCATGCTCCGCTGCGTACTGACTGAAGCGAGGTTCCTGAATAATAAAAATAATAGTCATGGGGAGTTTTAGCCCCTCTTTTTCCTGCCAGCAGTGGCCAGATATTTTTGCCATCAATACGATTGGAATGATTTTTACTACCAGTCAGATAAGCGATGGTCGGGAGCATATCGATGGTTGAGGCAATCTCAGAACAAACCGACCCTGCGGGAATTTTCCCGGGCCAGTGTGCGATCATCGGCTCGCGCATCCCTCCTTCGTACGTTTCGAATTTGAAGCCACGCAACGGGGACGCGCTTCCACCCATACCATTCTTCAGGTTCCAGGGGCCATTATCCGAAGTGAAAATCACCAAAGTGTTATCATCAATATTTAACGATTTCAGCGTTTTAAGGATTTCTCCCATACTCCAGTCGATCTCCTCGATGACATCTCCATACAACCCGCGCGCACTTTTCCCATAGAAGTCAGTCGAAGCGTGAAGCGGGATATGTGGCATTGTGTGAGCCAGGTAGAGGAAGAAAGGTTTATTTCTGTTTTCGGTGATGATTTTTACCGCCTCTTCCGTATATTTTTTGGTCAGCAAAGTCTGATCGACAGGATATTCAATCACCTTTCCGTCACGCATCAGCGGAACGTTGCCACCTGGAAGTGCTTTCGCACTGATACTTTCGCGTGAGACACCATTCCTCAGGACCACCTCATTCGACAGTTCGAACTTGGGATTGTGGATCATATCGTTACTATAAGGAATTCCAAGGTAACTGTCGAACCCCTGCTTTGCGGGGAGGTATTCAGGTTTGTCACCCAGGTGCCATTTCCCGATACAGGCAGTGGCATAACCTTTTGCCTTTAGCATATCGGCTATCGTGATCTCTCTTGGATCGAGACCAATTTTGTCATCTGGCCAGAGGACCCGTGGGACACCTACGCGGGGAGGATAACAGCCTGTCAGCAACGCGGCGCGTGATGGAGAACATACCGGGGAGGCGGAATAGAAATCAGTAAACCGAACGCCTTCCCGGGCCATCAGGTCAAGGTTTGGTGTTTTGATCAATGGCGAGCCAAAGCATCCTACGTCCTGATATCCCTGATCATCAGTGAAAAAGATGATGATATTCGGAGTTTTGCTTTTCACATTGTCTGCGGATAGTGTCATATTCGCGGCAAGAAAAATTCCCTGGGCCAGGATTGTTTTTTGTAGCAGATGGTTCATTTTATCTATCTTAATAATGAATATTCAAATTTAAAAATACAAATGTTATTTCCCATTATGCAAGGCTCTTTTCAAAATTGGTTCCATCACGTCGGCCATACGCATAAAGCCAAGGTCTGAAGGATGAACACGATCCACAGTTGCTTCTCCGTCGGTGCCCAGTAACTTTTCTCCCGGAATATAGAACAGTTTTTTGTCGCCTGCTTTGACGCGTTCTTCATAAATTTTACGCAAAACTGCATTTGAAGCCGAATAGCCTCCCCGGCGTGAAGGATTGACCGGTGCATCGCCCATTTCGGTGCTTTCAACCAGTACGATGGGAGTTTTGGGATGTGCCTCCCTGATTTTAGCAATGAATGCAGGTATTCGTGCCTGCACCATTTCAGCGTTCATATTGGGCAATGGGTCTATCATATAAACTGAAGGGTTGAGTTCTGCCAAAAGGGATGCAAGTTCGGGTTCGCAGATTGCATTGCCCGAGAATCCAAGGTTAATCATGGTGCAATCGAGCCGCCGGGAGAGGATGGCCGGATAAGCCATTCCCGGTCTCGATGCAGCACCGCCATGTACAATGGAAGTACCATAAAACACTACTGATTTCGTTGATTTTTGTCGTGCGGGCGGCAGTTCGCATGTGGCTCCTTCAGGAACGCCAATCTCAAGTTTTTCAATTCCATTTCGGAGCGGAAGGTAAAGCAGGCACTCGCGAAGTCCGGGTGACATTCCTGTGGTCAGTCTTTTTTCATTCGCGACAGCTGCCTCATCAGGTCGCGCAGCACCCAGCCATCGCCATTCACCTTTAAACCGTACATAAAGATCAAGGCCACTTGCACCGCTGGCCGGCATGTTGGTTAAGGCAATTTTCCCCTTTCGTAAAGTCCAGCGGACTGAGATCGAGGTAGCATCAGTAACAAACCGTACAACTATCCCTGGTGTTTCTTCACTTAGCTCCCAAATTGCAGATCTTACCACGCCCTCAGCTTTTGCCGGCAGCCGGTCATAAAAATTCCGGGTATCCGGCCAGCCTTTCCCTTCGATGGAAAGTTCCTTTGCATTGAACCAAAGAAGTGGTGCATCAGCTTTTATCGACTGCGCATTCACGGTTTGTATATCCACCAAAAGGGAAAGGTGAAAAAACAAAACCAAAATTATCAAGTAATTGCTAATGTTTTCCTGTTTGAAAAATCTCATTTGAAGTAAGTTTAGATTAGTTTTTTATGTTGAGAATAGTAGTTTTTGATGCTCTGATAACGATCGGACCAAGTAAGCCGGATAATGGAAGTTTTGAACTGGCATTGTACCATTTAGGATCAGGAGAAAATATTCGGCAAATCCGTTGATTTTCAGTCACATTTTTATCTCCGATCAATCGGTTTACCCATGTATTTGTAATCTTTATTTCCAGATTATTTTGGCCAGGGATAACATATTTTGTAATATCGGTTACGTAAGGGGGGCACCACAAAATGCCAACAAATTTCCCGTTTACCGATACTTCTGCAAGTTCTTTTACCTGTCCCAGATCAAGGATGATGCTAGTATTCTCAATGAAGTATTCTTTCGGAAGCGATAGTTGCTTTTTATAGGTGCCGGTACCACTAAAATAATTGACCCCTTTGTCCTGATAATTTGTCCATGAAATTAAACTGTCAAGCTTAATCTGAGCAGGAGCACCTCTTTGGGGCTCGAAATCGACTGTCCATGATTTTGATAGCCGGAGATCTGCCGTTGATTTATTGTTTGAAATATCATGCTCTGTCCCTGAACTCATTGTCAGCTTTAGATTCTCAAGTTTGGCTGAAGATATGATCCTGATACTTGTTGGTGATTTATACGTAAAATCATTAAAAGAGAGGGGAAATGCTCCGCTTAAGGGTTTTCCTGAAGCGAAAATGACCCTGTTGCTCCATTTTATCTCTTTGATATGATCTGTCTCTTTCTCTCTGAAGATGATGAATCTAGATCCATTTTTCTCAAAGGATAATGGAATTCGCGTTGATCCTTCCGATGCATCATAAACTGCAATATCAGAAATTTCACCCGTAAGTGGATTCCACACCTGAGGTTTTTTGCCCGAAATTCGAAACCTGCAATCTGCCACACAGGCATCTCCTGTATTTGAAACAAAGTAGATGTCGCTATCCGAGAGTTTGCGATGTATAAAGTTTAATTGTTGGTTGTCAGGTGTTATAAAGAAAAAATCTGGTGTCAGTTTTTTCTCATTCAGGACTGTTTCAAGCTTCTTGCCACTGATGATTTTCCCTTTTCCGTAACTTCGGTTTACGATCTCCGGATTATTATCGCCCCACAATGCTGAAGCACTATTGTGCACCAGACGGTCACATTCGGGATAACCTTTAAGACCGGGTGATTTGAGTGGCTTGGGACCTAAAACTGTTGCCCCGTTTCTGACAAGATACAGCAGTTTATCAACGATTTCAGGTGACATAGTAGTTTTGTCGGCCAATAGAAGTACGGCGTATGACATTCCATCCGGAAGGATTATTCTGCCGTTTTTAACCTCCATTTTCAGTAAAACCTTGTTGTCACAATTGTCTGCACGAAAACCCATTGGCAAATCCTTAACTACTAATTCATCATAATGATCACTAAAGGTGTCCTCATCACCAACATATTGGCATACATCTGCGACGAATAGCCCCTGCTGCAGCAGGTATTGGCAGCGTGAAATATAGTCAATAAAAGATTTTGATTTTTCCCACCATGTATTTCCCCTGTGAAAATTAACCCCGTTCCATCCATGCGTCCACCCTGGTTTGTCGTCATAGGGTTGATGAACAGAGCAGTGTAAAACAAGTGAATTTGTTCCCCTGCAGAAGTTAAAATCGGCAATCGGCTTTAAGGTGGACGGGACATTCGAAAAGTCACCACTTCCACCTCCGACGGTAAATGATTCGTCTTTGATGATTCGCTTGCCATACCCATGAGCTGCCGCCGCTGCACTACTTGTGTTGGCTCTCATTTTTACATTTCGGCCCATCCAGATTTCGTTCACAGGGATATCGCAGATTCCATAAAGAGATAATGGATTTCCGGGCATCCCTTGACCGCCGTAAAGTGATTCTGCCTGTAATACCATCCCCTTTTCGTGTGCATATTGATTGACATACCCATAATATTCTCTTCCCAGAAGATATCCCAGGGTTATCCTGTAGTCGAATAAAAAACGACTGCTGATTTCCGGATTTTGCACTGTTATTCCATATAATGCCGGCAAAAATGGAACAGGATTATATCCATTATATTTTTTAAATTCTGCAATAAAATCCTCCGTCCACGATTGCAATCCACATTCCCAACTATCTATCAGAATGTGATTAAATGTTTTTCCCGCAAGTTCACCGGCATCCTGAATTAACTTTCCCGTATAATTGTCAAGAATCAGATCTACAGCATTGTGATCCAGTTTGTTGCACTCCAGTCCGGTTCCTTCAGGTGATGCCGGGTTATTGGTTTTATTTTTTAGAGTGTGATAAAAAGTGAAAACTGTCCACTTCCCTTGAGTTGGTTTCCAGTTAAGGGTTCGGTCTTGATGTATTAATTTTGTGAGAACGATGCAGCTGTCAGAATTTAGGGAGATTCCTTCTGACGGTTTGAAGTTCCATACGTTTAAAGTTTTGTTAATTTTTTCGCCTGTCAATGCAGGAAATGCTATAACCGCAATCGTTTGATCGGGAACGGTATCGCAAAAAGATTTGACAGGATCAGCAGTGGATACGGCGACCTGCATTAGCCTCATCCCTTTTTCCGGTGTTATCCATGGACCCCCGGCCTGGCTAAAACCATCGCAAATCTGTGCTCCGATTTTCATTCCCAGACGATCGCACTCTTTGACCGCATGTAGAAAAAGTTCACGGTACTCATTACTCATAAATCTTACCGGTCCGCGCAGGGTGGGAGGTCTTCTGCCATCATCTATTACCCAGGCATTATGGAATTGAGTAACCTCACCCATTCCCAGTTTTTTCATTAATTCCAGGTCTTTGGTAATCCCTTCTCTGGTCACATTTCCGTACATCCAATGCCAGTAAGCCCCCGGTCTTGCTGCTGAAGGTGGATTTTGAAAACCGGCCTCAATAGAAGCATCTGTTTGGGCGGAGGCAGGGAAATAGCCTAGATAAAATAGAAGTGCTAAACAATAATACCATTTATATTTTTTCATAAGGGCTATTATTCAATACTTTAAGTTTATTTCACTTTTTTCACTACCTCCAGGCGCTGGGCAACCACCTTGCCTAACAATTCTCCTTTTCTGTTGAAAACTGCTGCCTTTACCACTGAATTTAAATCGGACCTAAATGGCTCATTATATTTCTTCGATTTTGGAGTGGGGTCTGTCCCATTAAGAGTATAAAAAAGATGGTGGATATCAGAATCTGGCAGAATCTGAACTTCTGCTGTGTTTTTAATGGTGTCAGCGACAAAGGTAATCATCGGATTGTAAGTGCTTTTTGAGAAATTCACACGATCGCGGTCAAGCCGGACAAAATTTTCTTCTACGGCATATTGAAATCTTTTCCAATCTTTTAATTCAGGTTTTGTCCAGCCAACCTCGGCATTGGCCAGAACCCGGGGGTATAACATTAACTCGCAGATCTCCGGATTAGGGGTGAATTCGCCCCACAGGCACACCTGTGTTCCCATGATACGACCAGCCTCCTGCTCAGTTAACCCTTTAGGCACCGGTTCGTAATCATAAACTTTTTTTAACGGAATAATTCCTCTTGGAGCCTCGGGTTCAAGGTAGGCCGGACCCTGGTGGTTGTTGATGTAAGAATCGGTATAGGAAGCCTGAATTGTTTGATATCCGGCACGAGGCGCGTCCACTTCAGGAGAATACCTGTTTCTCCTCCAGGCCATGATAATAGCTCCGGGAGTCCCCTTCCCGCTCAGAATTTCATCCCATCCTATCATCGTTTTACCCCGTTGGCTGATCTGACTGTTGATACGTGTAATGAAATAACTCTGGAGTTCTTCGAAATTTTCCAGATGGTTCTCTTTTAATTTTTTGTTGCATTCGGGGCATACTGTCCAGTCGCTTTTATTGCACTCATCCCCTCCGATATGGATATATTTTGAAGGGAAAAGGGCTGCGATTTCACTAATTACTCCATCAATAAATTCATAGGTGGATTCTCTGCCGGCACAAATTGTATTATTTGGAGATCTTCCTCCGGTAGATACTTCAAAAAGAAGATCCTGCCGGCACGAAAGGTTTGGATAGGCTGCTTTCAGTGCCTTGGAATGGCCGGGAAGATCGATCTCCGGAATTATTTCTATATTTCGAATTCTTGCATATTCAACAACCTCCTTGATCTCTTCCTGAGAATAGAAGCCACCGATAGGTTTTGGTTCATCAGGCTTTGCAAATTCCCGGCTCCACCAGTGAATCCCCGTTCTGTCGGCCCGCCAAGCCCCTTTTTTGACAAGGTTTGGATATTTTTTAATTTCAATACGCCATCCCTGATCGTCGGTAAGATGCCAGTGGAATTTATTGATTTTATAGGATGAGATAACGTCGATCTGTTTTAGGACAAACGCTTTGGGCTGAAAGTGACGGGAATGGTCAAGCATGAGCCCCCTCCACTCAAAGCGGGGTTTATCTTTGACCGACAGGTTTTGGATACTGATTGATTTGTCAGCAAATTGGCGGGCATTTGCCGGAATGGTCTGCCTGATTGTTTGAAAGGCATTAAAGATACCGGCATAGCTGCCTGCCTTTGCAATTATCTGATTAGCAGATATTTCTAAGAGATAGCCTTCACTTCCAATCGCAGGATCCTCTGTTTTTTCAAATCGGATAAAATTTTTGGTGGCCGAAGGTTCCCATTTTGAAACGGCGACCTTGAGGCCAGCATCATTCATCATCTTTTCCTTCACATATGGCTCAAAGTCTTTCAAAAATTCCTCCGGTATGAATATTCGGGTATCAGACGAAAGTGTGAAATGCCCTTTTTTAAATTCTACCGATTCTGGTTGTGGAATAATGTGGAGTTTTTGAGCCTCCTGTTTTGGGGTAAACGAAAGCCCGAAAACCGATAAAATTAAGATTGTCAATACTGATTTTCTCATTTCAATAATTTATTTTATTTTGAATAATAATAGACACAATGCCGGAATGGTACCTTCCCATCTCCAAAAGCTTTGACAGTTCCGGGATCAGTAAGATAGGTGATCATCCATTTGCATGATTTTCTGAAGGAGATTGCGTCATTTTCGCGGCATCTCAGAACGGCAATCCTTCTTCCGCTGGGTTTAAGTTCTTCCCGCTTCACAATGGCTGAGTAATTATCTGAGGCGATGTCCCTGAATCCCCACGAGAATCCGTAGGCATCCTCAGTCCCCAGGTAATTTATCGTGGGCAGCTCGTCCCCGTCAAGGTAAATCTCCTGATTACTTTCGCAAATCAGATCGCCATTTCCGAAGCTCTTCTCCGATTCATATTGGATCCAGTGTGCCACTATAGACGCCGGTTTATTGAGTTCGAATACACAAACCGGTATTTTGGGATCGATAATTCCATCATGGTAGTCTGTTCGGAGATAGCCGCAGTCGGCAGGAATAGCGGTTACTTTCTCCCATTGGATATCGGTATAAGCAGTCAGATTTTTATCTGTGGGATTTTCTATTTCAACAATGATATGTTTGCGGAAGGGAATAGGAAGCCGACAATTGTGTGACTCCTTTACTTTAGAAAAGTAAAGGGTATTGAAGTACTTGCTTTTACACTGTATATCGGCAAAAAAATCCATAAGCGGCATTTCGATGGATGGTTTTTCTTCTCCATCATAGAATATGCGAAGGATTACATTTTGACTTACATATGAATCCAGATTAAATGAGATCCCTTCGCCTGGAGCGACAAAGGCACAACTATGGAACATCGAAATTACACCGGGTCCGTCAACATCCAAAAGTTTAATTTTTGTTTTTGCATTTAGTTTAGGCAAATCCTGCCATAATGCAGGAACGACATGTGTGAGTTGGTTTTTGATGCGCGAAGTAGATTGCCATTCTCTAATATGTTGTGCATTTCCTGTATTCGCACTTATACAAAATGCGATTATCCCAACTATCAGGACAAGGTATCTTTTTTGATTCATAGTTAATAATTTATATTTGTTTGCAAGGTAACCGGACCTAAGAGCCCCGAAGGTAGCAGTGGCGAATTTGATTTATAGGATATCACATTTGTTCTGGTTTTTCTTTGTTCTTTGGGCAGGGATTCATCTCCGATCAACCGGTTGGGCCATAGGTTAACTACCTCAATTTCAAGAGTATTTTCACCCTTTTTTAAAATGCCGGAAATGTCGGTTCGAAAAGGTCTGCACCATAAAACACCCATGTCCTTGCCGTTTAACCAGACATGAGCTGTTTCCCTGACACTCCCCAGATCAAGATAAATTTTCGTATTGTGAACAATCGCTGAATCGGCAAGGGTAAATATTTTTTTGTAGGTTGCTGCACCGCTATAATGGTGTACAGGTTCCTCCGGGCGTTTGCTCCAGTCTTCCAGCGTGTTAAATGTAAATATTCCGTTAGACTCATCCGGACTTAGTCCATTTAACGGATATAGCCATTCCTTGTTGAACTGAATGCTCCAGGCACCGGTCATTTCATAAACGGGTTTTAAGTGCAAAAAGCTTCTGATGTTCTTTGGTGATTTTTCCGGAGCAATTTTTGGAAATACAATAAACATGGACTCATAAGGTTGAAATTCAATCGGAATTGCTGTCCGTCCCTGCAGCTTGTCAAATCCGGTCAGTTTCTGTTTTTCTCCCGTCATTGGATTCCAGCACTCTGGCACACGATCGGAAACACGAAATATTCCTTTGATCCGTTCAGTTCTGTCTTTTCGATTTGCCAGAAAGTAAATTTCGGCATTAGGTGTTGTACGGTGGATATAGTCAATAAAACTTAAAGTATCAGTTCCAATAGCCTCAAAATCAGCAGGCAGATTGCCGGACAAAAGGATGTCTCTCAATCTCGCTCTGGTAATGACATGTCCTTTTCCGACTTTATTATCTGATGGCATATTGCCGGTGTTGGCGCCCCATAAATACGCTGCCAATTTTTTAACTTCGGTATCGCTTTGTGGATAATTGTGCAATCCGGGATCCCTTTCCGGTTGCGGACCTACTATGGTTGCGCCGGCTTCTACCAGCTCCTTGATTTTTTTGATCACCTCTACCGGCATGAATTTGCTGTCTGGCAAAACCAATAAACGGTAACTCATACCATCGGGCAAAACAATTCGGTCATCTTTAACGCTCAATCGTGACAGAAGCACTTCTGCATTACAGACATCGTAGTCGTATCCTTTTCCAAGCGATGGGTCAACGTGTTTGACATCAACAAGATTTGGCGCCCAGTCGCCGTTATAATAAAGTACATCCGCTACGAATAATCCGCTCTGCAGCATCGCCTGACAACGGTTGATGTAGCTCAGCCAGGGTCCTGCAGCCTGGTTCCACCACGTAACATTGGGGTTAAAATGTGTTCCTGCCCCATATTCATAGCCGGGAAGGCCGTCCTGAGTCCGGGTGGAAGTCATGGTATGAAAAACTAACCGGTTAATACCTTCACAAAAGGCGCGGTCGGCAATTGGTTTTAGCATCGCCGGATATTGCTGCCAATGACCGCCTCCGGTAAATGCCTCTGCCGAAGCCGTTTTCCGACTGTAAATATGTGAGGCAGTGGCAGTTTGCTTACCTACCAGATTCTGCCCGTTTTTGACAACTCCGTCAACCCAGAATTCGCCCATTGGGTTGTCACACCGTCCAAGATTTTTAAGACCATCCATACAAACAGTGCCCGACCAGCTCGGACCTGCTGCTTCGCACTGGATCCCTAAACCCCGGGCATGTGATAACTCCGCGAATCGTCCGTAGCTGTTATCTGCAAAACAATCCGCTACTGTTTTACGATAGTCATAGAGAAATCGATCTGAAATTTCTGCGTTCCCTACAATTCTTCCTGCGAAAACCGGTATGTAAGGTGTTGGATCGTAGCCACGGTATTTTTTAAATTCCTTGATGAGCTCATCGGTCCAGTTCGGATATCCGTCTTCAAAACTATCGGTATGGAAGTATTTCAACGTTTTTCCGGCATGTGAGCCCGCTTCCTTTAATAGAAGATCTCCAAGATTTTTAAAATGGAAATCAGTTGCTGCGCGGCTAAACCAATCAACTTCTAATACATAGCCCACTTCGGGCAGCACACATCTTACGTCTGCCCCTGTAGCGACATGCCCCGTAGTGATAATTGTCCATTCCCCTGACGGAACTTTCCAATCCAGGGTTCCATCAGCCTTTAATCTTGAAGATAAATCCACTACGTCACCTATCGCAATTGGCCGGTCATCATTCGAAATCCCCCATGGTTTCAGAGGCACATTCATAACCGTGTTGGCAGGGGTAAAAAGGCTTCCATCCAGTCGGTTACTTTTTGCATCCAGTAATTTTAGCCTTTCAATCCCCAAAGTGGCCCCTTTTGTCTCCCGAAAAGCAACCACTGAGTTTATACGATAATCCATTTTTTCTTTAGGCCAGGTCATGTAATGGGTTACATTACCATAATGAGGAGCTTTATACCCTGATCGAGGGTCGGGAACAGGTAGTTTTCCCGAGAATGTTTGCGGCCCTGTCAGACTTAACTCCGACTGGACAAACCATCTTGAATTCAATTCAGGCGGAATCCACGCTCCCCCCATATCCCAGCCTCCTCCTCCGAAATTTACGCCGACTTCCAATCCGAGTCTGGCCGCCTCGTCGAGGGCATGTCTGAAAAGTTCCATCCATTGGGGAGATAAAAAGACCGGTCCTCTGGGCATCTCTGCAACACCATAGTCGTTGCCTGAACAAACCAAAACAACTCCTCCCATCCCTTTTTTATTAAATTCCTCAAGATCACGTGTGATTCCTGGTTTATCTACCAGACTGTTAAACCACCACCAGAAGCAGCTTGGTTTTGCAGAATCAGGCGGATTATCAAAGAGATGTTCAGTTTTAATTTCACTGTTACCAGAAAATTTGGCCGGGTATTTTTCATTCGACCGTAATGTTGAAGGCTGGCAATTGGCAATTGACAGTATAAAGAGAGATAGAATTAGGGCGAAAAATACTTTTTTCATAAGTTCTTTTATGCTTATATCCTGGATTATAAATTCTTTTGGACAGGGTTAAAAATCTGATTATTCAACCTTCTTCTAATGTAGAAACCATAATTTGGACTAAACATTATTCTATTCTGAGAAAATCTGAGAATAGGGAGTATAATTACAAGCCACTTCAGGCAAGGCCTGAGGTAGCTTATAATTTATAGTTTAAATATTTAACGTACTGTGAAGCAGGGCTGTAAATGCGTTTATGCTTCAGTTTTCAGTTAAATCTTAATGTTATTCCCATAAGACCATCCTTCGCGCACAGGTTCTTTAATGTGAGCGTCCAGTTCCGGGCGACCAACTGCTTTCATGTTTTTAGCATCATAATTGATGCTTCCACCGAATCTTTGAGCCAGAATACCAACCTGGATCATTTCAGTTAAGCTTGCAGAATAGTCGAAATTTGATCCGGGCAGGGTATGGTTTTTAATAGCAGCAATCCATTCCTGGACAGGTTGCTCTTCTCCAACTCTGGGGATAGTTTG
>CAYHDA010000122.1:0-12160 GCA_964355145.1 uncultured Mariniphaga sp. | reverse complement strand
CCAGCTTAGCTCAAAATCATCTTCAAGCTGAACCATAAATGGCTTAGCTATTCTTACTACGGTAGCCATATTGTCGCTAAAGAACTCGCGAAATTTTGGGTCTAAAGGACAAGGCGATATCTCTGAAACTTGTCCGTTGAGATCTGTGATGCATTGGTATTCTGATTTTCCCGACCGTAATGATGGAGCACACCACCAGCCCACCTCAATATCATATGGCGCTAGTTTCTCCTTTACAAATAAAACTAACTCTCCAATTTCGTGGTACACTTTGGCCGAAGGAAAACCTGTCAGTCTAACCTCATCCATCGGTGCAGTGAGAAGAAACCGTCGTAATCCAAACCGTTGTCTCATGTCGATCATTTGCGCTAACATGGCCTCTTTTCGATTTGAATAAAATCGAAAAGGAATAATCGGATCTATACCATCGGTGGTAGCCTGGTTAACTGTTTTGGCGAACCCTGGTGCAATCGGCATTGCAGAAGCTAGTAGTGTAGCACTAGCGGCAGTAGATTGTAGAAAGCTTCTTCTTTTCATATTTTTTTTTACGTTAGATAAGAAGATATTAAGTGTCTGTTTTCGTTTGACTTTTATACCAGTCGTGGTTTAATCGATCTTAGTTTTCTTTATTTCCATTGATCATTCCTGAGACTATCCCTTTGGCATTGGTGTTATCAGCAATAATTACTCCGCATAAATGAAAAAATACATAGGCATACATCAGGTACTGACAAAAGCCGTGTATCTTTTTTATCAAGCGGTGATTTTGGTCCAAAAAAGTCAGATCATGACCGAAAATCATTCCAAGTCCCGTAAGTACTATTACTAAAAGGAGGACATAAAACACTAAATAACCTCGTTTAACAATCAGGTAGTGTTTGCCTTCTTTCTTGTCGGTATTATTTTGAAAATTCAGTTTTAAAACTTTTTGAATACGATTGCGCAATTTCTCATCTTTCGCTTGAACAAGCTCAATAAGAAGCCGGGAAAACAGTAAAAAAGAGAGACCATAACCCAGTAATTTATGAATATCCCACATCTTATCATCATAGGCATGAGATACGGAAAAGGCCTGATCATCTGTAATGGTAACGCCTTTTTTCTCCAGTCTTTCCTCAACTAATTTGATATTGGCTCTTGGATGAAGTACTGTTGAAGCCATAAGCACCGTAATCATTAATGCCGCAATGGTAATAAACGTAAGCCAATGCCAAATTCGTATCAAAACAGAATTCTTTTGAATAAACAAAGAGATTGTTGTGGTAAAAACTTTCTTATCCATAAAATTGTGCTTTTATTTGATTACCCCCTTGTTTTACAGACTAAAACTATAAATTCGATATTATTTTTCAAAAATAGCAATAAAAATGATTCTGTTAATATCTGCCAGGAATTAATAAATCATCTTGAATGATTTATGTGATTTAATAGTCAGATGTAAAAAAACGAAAGAACTTTATAGATGGATAGCCATTGAGCATCCAGATTTAAACGTGCTCATAAATAATGCAGAAATTCAACATCGGATGACAATTTTTTTCAGCTGGCAAAAGAAGAGCTGGTTATCAACATCGAGGATCCGATGCACTTAATTTCACTTTTTATCTGTTTAAAATTGGCCCGCGCGTATATGTAGCGGATCATATCGTTCCGTTAAAAAAGGGAGGATGCGATTATCCCTCCAATATGCAATGGCAAACCGTTGCAGAAGGGAAAGCAAAAGACAAATGGGAATAATATTATTGATCAGAAAATTCAATTAAAATAAGAATAAACCGGCATGATAAACTTGACATAATCATTCAATTGTTGGACGAGATAAACGGTCATCGGGTAAAATAAAAACGTTTCCGGAATCATAGCAGCGGGATAAAATCTGACAGATCGTCGGTAAAAACAACTCAAACGTCTATTCTATTTTTGAAAACGCCTTGACTGGCGTAGTTTCGGTTCAAAATAGCAATAGAACCGGAATAAAACTGGGAATAGATACATTGCGATACTAATAGTGTAAATTGCCAAACAGGCAAAATGCGTGATAACAATAAATAATTATCTTTGAGAAAAATGCCGTCATTATGCTAAAATCCTTATCAATATCTGATAAAAAAATCAAGCTGATACTTCATGTTATTGCCTGGATTATCGTCATTATTATTCCCCTTTTCCTCACCAATGCATTTAGCGATGGTAATTCGCACCGTTTATACCAGTTTTACACACACACTTTTTCAGCGGTCATCATTTTTTATGTCGGCTATCTGTGGCTGATTCCCAAATTTTTCCTTCAGAATAAACAGAGTGCCTATGCTGTAATTCTGTTGGGATTGATCATGGGAACCTATTTACTCTCGTCATTTGTAAACGATACGATTCTTTTTGACCCGGTTCAGAATGCCAAAATTCAGGAAGCAATGAAACAGATGACTGGCAGAAATGAAAGTTTACGCAGACCCATGAAGGCGTTTGGGTTTTATAACCATATTGTAGCATCATTATTGATTTCAGGTTTCGCCATGGGGCTTGGTGTCATGGAAAGATTAAAACAAAATGAGAAAAAACAAAAAGAACTTGAAAAAGAGAAGCTCAATTCGGAACTGGCCTTCCTGAAAAATCAAATCAGCCCGCATTTCTTCTTTAATACCTTAAATAATATTTACTCGCTGATCGGCATTGACGGACCGACAGCGCAGGATTCGGTGCTTAAATTGTCGAAATTAATGCGCTATTTACTTTATGAATCGGAACATGGACAGACACTGATCAGTCATGAAATCGGTTTTATGAAAAATTATATAGACCTGATGAAGTTACGATTGAGTTCAAAAGTTGAATTAAAGATCGATTTTCCCGATGAATTTATCGATTTTCCGATTCCGCCTCTTCTCTTCATCCCTTTTATCGAAAATGCATTCAAGCACGGTATTAGCTATCGCGAACATTCATTTATTGACATCAGCATGACAATTGACAACGATCGCATCAGTTTTACAGCCGAAAACAGCATCGGGACAAGCAGCAAAACCACCGATATTGATCATTCAGGCATCGGTCTCGAAAATGTAAGGAAACGGCTCACGCTGTTGTTTCCAAATAAACATGAACTTAAAGTAGTACAAGATGCTACCATTTTTCGTGTCAGTCTCTCAATCCAAAAAGAAAAATTGCAGGGATGAAATTGAAAACAATTGCCATCGACGATGAACCACTTGCCCTCAGGCTGGTGAATGATTACGTAGGTAAAACCCCTTTTTTAGAGCTTGCCGGCTCGTTCGATAATCCGCTGGATGCCGTCGATTTTCTTTCCACGCATACGATCGATCTTATTTTAGTGGACATTCAGATGCCTGATCTGACAGGAATTGAATTTATCCGAACTCTCGAAGATCCACCTAAAATTATTTTCACCACGGCCTATGAAAAATATGCCATTGAAGGTTTTAAGCTGAATGCCATTGATTATTTGTTAAAACCCTTCAGTTATGAAGAATTTTTGAAAGCATCAATTAAAGCCCGGAAACAAATTGAACTGGAATCCAATGCGTTACCATCAATTGATGCGAATAATCAGTTTCTATTTTTGAAATCGGAATATAAAATCCGACGGATTAATTTCGATGACATTCTTTACATCGAAGGTTTGAAAGACTATATCAAAGTCTATACTAAAGGTGATGACAAACCCGTTTTATCCCTCAACTCCATCAAATCGCTTGAACAAAAGCTACCCGAAAATAAATTTATGCGGGTGCATCGTTCCTTTATTGTAAACCTCGACCGGATTGATACGATCGAACGAAGCCGTATTATTTTCGGGAAAATCTACATTCCGGTAAGTGATCAGTATAAAGACAAATTTCAGGAATTTTTGGACAAGAACTTTTTGTAACAAGACGATATAGGGAATCTGAATTTTTTTTGATCTTTTTGCATCTAATCAATCGGAAACATTTATTGTAATTCTAATTTCTTAATCGCACAATTAATTCCCGCTTTACCTTCTCGGATCACCCTTTACGGGAAGTTTGGCCAGCTTCCCGACCTCCACCGAAGGGTGTCCAAATTCGGAAACCACCTTTCCCAGCATCAGATAAACACCATGTCCGGCAAATGGCCAGCTCTTCAAACTGTTCGGGAAGTGGACAGTTTCAAAAAACTCACCGGTGTGATCCAGAAAACTTCCAAAATTCATCACCTCCCGCTTCGAAGTACTCACATATTTAATGGTAACCAGCAGTCCCACCATACGAACCGTTTTCCCAACACAGCGCGACAGATCGTTCGCCAAAACCTCACCACGGAAACTGGTTTGCAGCAAATCGAACCACGACATGGTCACCGGGAAACCGAGCAGCTCAATCTCATCATAGGCTGCCTCAACCAGCGACTGCTCCATATCCGGAAGCTCCCATTTTTTGGAGGGAACGTCAAACAACCTGTTCGGAATGCTCTTAACACTCTTGTTCAGCAACATATGCGCTTCCCACAACAATTGCATTTTTGGTTTGGCAATAAACCGTAATGCGCCCAACCGGATCAGCAACACCAGATGTTCTATTCCGATTGAAACACGCCGTAAAAAATCCTCCAAAGAGAGGAATTCACCCCCGCG
The DNA here is from genome assembly GCA_964355145.1 of uncultured Mariniphaga sp. Taxonomy (GTDB): domain Bacteria; phylum Bacteroidota; class Bacteroidia; order Bacteroidales; family Prolixibacteraceae; genus JAAFHB01. The sequence goes on along the minus strand of CAYHDA010000122.1, from coordinate 7,548 downwards.
TTTTCGTTCGCCAACCAACTGATGTTGAAAATCATGTTCAAGATTGGCAACCAAATTAAATCCCAGGTAAATACGATCATCGTAAATCGTAGTTTCTTCGAGACTTTTGTTGACGCATGGCAGTTCAATCCGGGCACCACACCTGCGGGCTTCGTTCACGTACACCCAGGTCCGGTAAAATCCGCCAAAATTATTAATTACGGCAACCATAAAATCAAGCGGATAATGGGCTTTGAGGTAAAGGCTCTGGAAACTCTCCACCGCATAGGAGGCAGAATGAGCCTTTGAAAAGGAGTATCCGGCAAAACTCTCAATCTGCCGCCAAACCTCGCGGGCTGTCTCATCGGGCCGACCCAAGGTGCGGCAATTTTCGAAAAAACGGTCGATGATCCGCTGAAACTCACTCTTCGAACGAAACTTTCCACTCATGGCCCGGCGCAACACATCGGCATCGGCCAGATCGAGCCCCGCAAAATGGTGACACACTTTGAGCACATCCTCCTGAAAAACCATCACCCCATAAGTCTCCTCCAACTGCTCCTTCATCACCGGATGGAGATAAGTGAAACTTTGCGGATGGTGGAACCGGTTGATGTATTCCCGCATCATTCCGCTCTTGGCAACACCTGGACGAATAATGGAACTGGCCGCCACCAGCGAAATATAGTTGTCGCAATGCAGTTTCTTAAGTAAACCGCGCATGGCAGGACTTTCGATGTAAAAACATCCGATAGTCTCGCCAATCTTCAACTGATGCTTCACCTGCGGATCGGTTTTCAGCTCCTGAATACGGTGAATATCAATCTTTACTTTACGGTTCTGCTGAATGATTCCAACACTGTCGTTGATGTGACCAATGCCGCGCTGACTTAAGATATCCAGCTTCTCAAATCCGATATCTTCGGCAACATACATATCCCATTGGGTTGTCGGGAATCCTTTTGGCGGAAGATCGAGTGCCGTATAACAGGTGATAGGCTCCTCCGAGATCAGCACACCACCGGCATGGATGGTCCGCAAATTCGGGAAATCCTGCATCAGCGAACCTATCGAAAATATCTGCCGGTACAATTCACTCCCCTCTGTCGCGGCAACCGGATCATCAGCCAGCACATCGATCTCGCCTTTCGGCAGTCCATACACCTTCCCCAGTTCGCGAATGATCGACTTTCCCTGAAAAGTATTCATCGCTCCGAGAAGCGCCGTGTATTTGTTGCCGTAACGTTTAAAAATATACTCATGAATATCGTCGCGGTTGCGCCACGAAAAATCAATGTCAAAATCGGGTGGTGAAGTCCGTTTGGGGTTCAGAAAACGCTCAAAATAGAGATTAAGTTCTATCGGATCCACATCGGTGATCTTTAAACAATAAGCAACAATGGAATTGGCTCCGGAGCCACGTCCCACATGGTAAAATCCACGGCTCATCGAATAGCGGATGATGTCCCACGTGATCAGAAAATAGGCCGAAAAGCCAAGTTTATCGATGATTTCCAGCTCATGATGCACCCTTCTTAACGCCTCCGGATCATTACCATAGCGGTATTTCCAACCATCAAGTGCCAGCTTTTCAAGCAATAGCTTATCGTCATAACGGCTTCCTGTAAAGCACTTCTTGTTTTTTACAGCCGTGAAATCGAAGGTGATGGAACAATCATCGATCAGGTTCTTTGTCGTCTGAAGGATTTCCGGAAAGTCGGCAAATGCCACGAGCAAATCATCGAAAGTCCGGAAGATATCTGATTCGCGGCCGGTCTGCTCAGGAGTAATTTTACTCAGCAGCGTGTTATGATGAATGGCACGCAAGTGTCTGTGCAACAGGTAATCATACTCGCCAGAGAACGTAACAGACTGAAAAACAATTAATTTACGAAAATGTTTTTTAGTGGTAATATAGCGCAGCCGGTTGATATCGGACGGTTGCACCCCGATAAATTCGTTCTCCAGCAGTTCATCAATATCCTTTTCTCCGAAAGGGTAAATAAAACAGACATGATCAAGCCGGTCGGGTGTTGGCGGAAATGCCGTTTTATGCAGCAGATGACGGCTCAGAAATTCGTTCAACTCGCGGAAACCCTCGTTATTCCGGGCTATTCCGGTGTAGAGATGACGATCGCCATTACGGAAATCAATCCCGGCAATTGGCTTAACACCCATTTTTTCCGCCTCTTTCACAAAATCTATGACACCTGAAGTGTTGTTGATATCGGCCATAACGATGACGGGAATGTGGTTTTTGACCGCTTCTTTCAACAGCGTTTCGGGATTCATCGTCCCATAGCGCAAACTATACCAGGTATGACAAGAAAATAACATAAAAGTTGATAGGGTGAATTAAGAATTATGAATTAAGAATTATGAATTAAGAATTATGAATTAAGAATTAAGAATTAAGAATTAAGAATTATGTCCGCCAGCTGGCGGAACGAATTATGAATTGAAGGGTTGATGGAGCGGAGCCGTTCTCTGTTTGCTGAGCGGAGCCGAAGCAAAATCCCCCCTAACCCCCTTTTTATTAAGGGGAAATTCAATCCTTTTTCAATCAGGCTATTAGACTGACTGACTATTAGTCTAATAGCCTATTATCTCATTAGCACATTATCTCATTAGCACATTAATAATACCCCCGTTTAATTATTAACTGCCCCGGTGGTAACGGAACCGTTTTCATCTCATCGATTGTTTTGCGCACGGCCAGTCCCGATGCACGCCGGATCGCAGAAGAACCAAACCGTTTACGAATCTGATCCATGCTCATATACAGACTGACCCGTTCGGAAGTATCTTCGAAGAGGTCGAGTTGCTGGGTGCCGCCAACAAGATGACTAAACCGGACACCGATCAGCCGGATCAGCATCCGTCGCTGGTAAAGCTTTCGAAACAGCGCCTTAGCCGTCGCCAGCAATGTGTGATCGAGCTGGGTATAAGGAATTCTTAACTGCTGACTGAAAGTATCGAAGTTCGAATATTTGATTTTGATCGTGACACATGATGTCATTTTTTGTTGTTTTCGAAGCTGAAAAGCCAGCTTTTCAGTCATACCGACAATCAGCTGTTCCAAAAAATTAACATCAGTGGTGTCCTGCTCAAAAGTACGTTCGGTGCTGATCGATTTTTGTTCGGAGTAAGGTTTAACCGGCGTATTATCAATTCCATGTGCCTTTTTCCACATAATGATGCCGTTTTCACCCAATACCTGCTGCATCATCTCCATAGGAATCTCCGCAAGCGTATGGATGGTTTCAATCCCCATAGAACGCAGTAAATGATACGTTTTGGCACCAACCATGGGAATTTTACGAATCGAAAGGGGATCAAGAAATGGCTGTACAAAGCCTTGCGGCACCTCTTTTTCCCCATTTGGCTTGGCTTCGCCGGTGGCAATTTTAGAGACGGTCTTATTCACCGACAGTCCAAACGAAATGGGCAGACCACTCTCTTTGATAATGGTATGACGCAATTCATGAGCCCATTTCATGCATCCGAAAAAGCGGTCCATTCCTGTAATATCGAGATAATGCTCATCGATCGAAGCCTTTTCGCAGACAGGTGCCCGCTCCGCAATGATCTGCGTCACCACATCCGAATGACGGCTATAGCTCTCCATATCGCCGCGGATCAAAAAAGATTCAGGACAGAGCCGCCGGGCCAGTTTCATGGGCATCCCCGAGCGGACCCCGAACAACCGGGTTTCGTAGCTGCAACTTGCCACCACTCCCCTGTCGGAGGTGCCTCCGATAATCACCGGTTTCCCGATAAGCTTGCTGTTGTGCAGCCGTTCTACCGATACAAAAAAAGTGTCGAGATCGTAGTGAACGACCGTTTTATTTGATGGCTGACTGATCTCATTCATGGCTTGCAATTTATTTTTCTCCAAAAAATTTTATTTCTCTGAAAAATGAATTATATTTGATTAATATTTAATCATTTTTCAGGTTATAATATAATCATTATTTGGGAAAATTGTTATTCGGGGAGAAAAAAAATGACAATGAAACGATGAGCGATATATATTCTAAAACATTCGGGCAACTCCTACGGAGTTCTTATCGTTACATCGATCTTCGCATCCTTCGGTTGAAACCGAAGGTTATTTACAGGTAACTCTTCCAGAGTTTTCAAAGAGAATATAAATTTATCAGGCAACTAACTCCAGAGGAGTTTTCCATGAATAACCCCCGGTGCAAACCCGGGGGATTGACATAGCAAACCAAAATCAGAAACCCTGTCAGGGGTTTCCTAAAACAAAGGATTATGAACAGTTATCGACAAATACTTTATCATATCGTATTTTGCACCTATAACAGAGAGAATACAATCCCTATTGACCAACATGAAGCAGTATATAAATACATCTGGGGGATAATAACAAAAAGAAAAGGTGTTTTATATCGAATAAATGGGACTGAAAACCATATTCATATTTTATCCGACTTGCATCCAACTGTTGCTCTTGCTGATTTTATTAAAGAGATTAAAACAGCTTCCAATGTCTGGATGAAGGAAATCGGAAAGTATCCGAAATTTACTTTCTGGTCAGAAGGTTATTGTGCATTAACGTATGCATATCGCGATAAGGAAAAAATTATAAATTATATTAAGAATCAAAAAGAGCACCATAAGAAAGTGCCTTTTGAGGATGAATACAGAGCATTACTCAAAGAACATGGAGTAGAAGTTGATGAGCGATATATATTCTAAAACATTCGGGCAACTCCTACGGAGTTCTTATCGTTACATCGATCTTCGCATCCTTCGGTTGAAACCGAAGGTTATTTACAGGTAACTCTTCCAGAGTTTTCAAAGAGAATATAAATTTATCAGGCAACTAACTCCAGAGGAGTTTTCCATGAATAACCCCCGGTGCAAACCCGGGGGATTGACATAGCAAACCAAAATCAGAAACCCTGTCAGGGGTTTCCTAAAACAAAGGATTATATGTATTTCAACTCTAATATTAAACTGATGCGCAAGCGGCGCGGACGGACGCAGGACGAAATGGCTTTTGCACTGAAGATGAAACGTCCGACATTGAGTGGTTACGAAAATGGAGTAGCACAACCGGGCATTCAGCAAATGATTGCCTACTCGGAATATTTCGGCATCTCAATTGACACATTAATTAAAGTTGACCTGTCGAAACTCCGGGAGAGTGAATTGCGCCAGCTGGAGAGTGGCTTCGACGTATTTGTAAAAGGGTCAAAATTGAGGGTCCTCACCACAACGGTTGACAATGCCAACAACGAAAATATCGAACTGGTACCGGAGAAAGCGAAAGCCGGCTATACACGGGGTTTCGCCGATCCCGAATTTGTACGCGAACTCCCGGTATTTCAACTCCCTTTTCTCTCACCCGAACGAAAATACCGCACCTTCCAAATCAGCGGCGATTCGATGTTACCTATTCCCGACGGAGCGTGGGTGACCGGTGAATTTGTTCAGGACTGGACCACATTAAAAAGTGGCGAAGCCTGCATCGTTCTCACCCTGGACGAGGGGATTGTCTTTAAAATTGCAGAGAATCATATCAGAAAAGAGGGAAAAATAGAGCTGACATCCTTGAATCCCCTCTACAAACCGTATGAACTGGCAGTGGTTGAAATTCGTGAAATCTGGCGGTTTGTGCATTATATCAGCGAAGAATTACCCTTGGGTGAGGTGTCACCTGCCAATCTTGCTTATGCGCTCAATCAACTCAAACAGGATGTTGCACTGATTAAAGGTAAATTAATATAAGCTGATGACTGAAGGCTTTTAAGAATAAATTATGGCATTTAATTTAGGAATATTCTCATTTTCTTTTCTGCCACTTATGAATTTCTCAAATTAACCATCATCATAACCACCCCTAAAATCAGGTAAACTCCGCTCATCAGCCTCGAAAGTGATTTTTCGCTGATCTTACTGGCAAACCGTGCGCAAAAAACTCCTGTAAATATAGCGCTGATAGCCAGCGTTATTCCAGCCATTAAATTGACATTACCCAGCGAGGCATGACCAATTACTCCCGACAAGGCGGTAAACGACATGATCAGAATAGAGGTCCCAAGTGCTTTATGCATCGGAAACCGGTTTATAAACAGCAGTATCAATAAAATATTCGTTCCTCCTCCGGCACCTATAAATCCAGTCATAAAACCGCTGATCCCTGCTAATAAAACAGATAAAAGGAGTCGCCACAGCGGCGATCTGTGATCGGAAAGATCGAAGGGATCAACCGGCGATTTATCGCGCTTAATACCAGTTCTCCAAATAATTAATGCCAGAACAATCAAAACAAAAGCAAATCCGGAATCGAGTCCCCGCTCAGGAATTTTATCGGAAAAACGAGCGCCAATCTGTGCCATTACAACAGAAGAAATGGCCACCCAGCCAGCCAGTTTAAGTGCAATATTGTCATTCTTGAAATAGGTCACAGAAATCAACATCGAGGTTAGAACATCAACGACAAGGCTCGTACCAATTGCTTCGTGAATAGGGAATTTGAACAAAATCGTAATCAAAGGGACGACAACCATTACACCTGAGGCTCCGGTTAAACCCGTTACCATACCTGAAAAACAGCCAACAAGCAGTAAAAGAAAGATCTCCATTTAAATTTGATTGACCTATGACTAATTTTGATAATCCTGGACAAAAGTAACAAATAGAAGCGGGTTATAAAAGTTACCTGTAAATTTGTTACCTTAGTGAACAGAACAATTGCCAAATACAAAAACAAAACATTATGGATTTCAAAGATTTAGCAAAAAAAAATCGCAGCTACAGAAGGTTAGATGAACAATTTGTGATTGAACGGACCACCTTGGTCGATTTGATCGGACTGACCCGATATGCGGCGTCGGGCAGAAATGCACAGCCATTGAAATACGTCTTAAGTAATGATCCAAATCTAAACGATCAGATTTTTCCAACATTGGCATGGGCAGGTTATCTTAAAGAATGGCAGGGGCCTGAAAAAGGCGAACGCCCTTCCGCTTATATCGTTGTGATGCTCGACCGCCATATCTCAGATACTTTTTTCTGCGATGATGGAATCGCGATGCAAAACATACTCCTTGGTGCGGTCGAGAAAGGTCTGGGCGGGTGTATAATCCGAACGATCAATAAACCCCGGTTAAAAGCAATTCTCCAGCTGCCGGATCATCTGGAAATTATTGATGTGGTAGCGCTGGGAAAACCTGTTGAAAAAGTGATAATTACCGATGCAGAAAAAGCAGGCGATATAAAATACTATCGTGATGAAAATGGCTTGCACTACGTTCCTAAGAGAACTCTTGAGGAGTTGATTATCAAATAAGTGACGGGTATAACTTGTAACTTAGGAATGTGTTACGGGTTACGGAAGGGACACAGTGTTACGCGAGGTTTCAAAGGGGTTACGGGTGTACGGGTATACAGAGTGACGGGTTTAATGGGTTACGGGTAACGGGTAACTTTGTAACTGGTAACCTTCCAACCTGTAACTTTGTAACCTGTAACTTATGAACGGTTTACGGGTGTACGGAGTGACGTGTGCAACTTTGTAACTTGTAACCAGTAACTTGT
>CAYHDA010000121.1:0-12166 GCA_964355145.1 uncultured Mariniphaga sp. | reverse complement strand
CTCTATTAATTGCGGGATTTTTGACTGCGGTACAGCAGAGAAAGCCAATCTGATCAAATTTCCAAAAACAATCACTCCGGTGCTATATTTGTCAAGCAGAATTTTCCTGATTGCCTCAGCTTTTAAAGTATCATTTAATTCAATACACATAAAATAACCAGAATTAAACGGCAAAGCCGTAAAATATTCACGGTATTTAGAATCTGCAAGAACTTGAATTACTGACTGATACCTTGAATTGAGTGTCGCAAATTTCTCTTTTTTATCTTCTTCATACTGTGCAGAAAAGTAAGCCTGGTGTAACAACGACTGCGAGAGATGACTTACATTCGATATGTTACCACGAACAGCTCCTGCGGTTTTGTTCTCAAGTGCCTCGTATAATTCAGGCGTTCCGTTTTTCACACCAAATGAAATAAATCCAACTCTGAATCCCCAAACGTAATCCTCTTTTGTTGCGCCGTCCAGTTTAACAGCCAGAACTCTCTCGCTTAAATTACAAAGCCGGGTAAATATTGATTCTGTATAAACATTATTTTCGTAAACCAATCCAAAATAAGCATCATCGATAAGAGCCACAACATTTTTCCCTTGATCGGCTTGTTTTTTAATTGCCTCAACTATCGGAGCAATTTCAGAATTAAGCGGAGTATATCCTGTTGGGTTATTGGGGAAATTAAGTAAAAGAACGATTTTCCCTTCAATAGCATCAAGGGTTTCGGTGAATCCATCAACGTTAAAACCTCCGTTTTTGAACAGCGGAAAGGTAACGACCTTTCCTTTGAACGCATTTTCGAAGATCAGCGAATAATTCTCCCAGAAAAGATCAGGAATGACTACAGTATCACCTTCATCAACAAACAGATAACCAGAGACACTTATTCCATGAGTTAATCCGCATGTTACGATAGGAGTACTCATCAACGTTGTGCCGAGGGAAGGATTCTTTTGATAAATGAACGTTTTCCATGAATCGCGCAACTCCTTCTTGCCAAAACTAGGCGCATAAGGATAAACCGATCCCAGCGGAAGGTTTATCAGTTTGTCGAACTCTGAGAGATGCATTGAAGAACCATCATCCTCCATAGCTTCACCTATCGTAGCATTAATGCTTTTCCCTTTGGCCTGGGCGGATTGCGACAAAATTCCAAGTTTCGGAAAAAAGATATTTTTACCTCTGTCACTCAATAATTCAAGAACATTGGTATTAAGCTTTTGAATGGTATCATTCAGGTTGATTGCTTGTATGTCCATTAAGTGCTGTTTAATTAATTTAATTAATACTTAAGTGCAAATTTATTCAAAAATCCCGGAAAAAAATGGCCACGTTATTGATATCGTTAAAACTTAACAATGATTTGACATAGATATCAAACATTCTAAATCGTCATCAGATGTTGGGAGGAGTGATGATCCATAAAACCCTGGCAGAAGCATTATGAATATTCTTCAGGGTATGTGGTATCGTGGAATTAAAATAGAAATTATCTCCTTTTTCGAGAATATACTGAGAATGATCAAGGGTTATCATCAACTTGCCTTCTAAAATATGAATGAATTCCTGTCCGGGATGAGGATGCATTATTTCAGCTGAATCGGAGTTCTCAACAAATTTTAAAATATAAGGCTCCATTTGTTTGCTGTTTTCGTGGTGTGAAAGAAGAAAAAGACTGGTTCCACTCGAATTTACTTTAACGAATTTTGTATCTCCGGCTTTTATCAATGGATTTTTAGTCAGCGACTCGTGCTCTCCAATCAGCTCACCAACAGTAGAATATAAACTGTTAGCAATGCTTTTTAAAGTAACAATTGATGGAAATGCTTTCGAATTTTCGATCTGCGAAAGTGCACTCGCACTAATTCCTACTTTTTTTGACAGATCACTTAGCGGTAAACTCAACATTTCTCTTTTCCGTTTAATCCTCTCACCTAATCGATTCATTGACCGTATTTTAAAATAAAACTACTCTGAAAAATCATTCTGTTGCAAAGATAATTTATTATATGGCATACCTGCGCCTTGGTTAATAAATTAAGTAATACTTAACAAACAGCATCCGGACGATTCGACAATATGCGGGTATACTATGAGGCAACAGAGAAATATGCTAATATGCTAATATGCTAATGAGACAATGTGCTAATATGCTAATGTCCTAAAAGCCTAATAGCCTAACAGCCTAATAGCCTAAAAGCCTAATGTGCTGACTCCGAAAGCTTTAAAAAATGAAAAGGACAAATAATCAAATGATTACTTGTCCTTTTCATTGTTTAACCACATTTAAAAAATATCAAAAAACTGAGATCATGCTCTTGGGTGGAATCTGTTCACAGTATCTTTAAGATATTCCTTATCCAGGTGAGCGTAAATCTCAGTGGTCAGAATTGATTCATGACCGAGCATCTCCTGGACTGTTCTCAAATCAGCTCCTCCTTGCACAAGCGCGGAAGCAAAAGAATGTCTGAATGTATGCGGACTAATACTTTTCTCAAGTCTGATTTTCCTTGCAAGATTTTTAATGATAGTAAATATCATAACCCTGCTCAATTTTTTACCCCTTCTGTTCAGGAAAACGATATTTTCAAACCCTTTTTCAATAGTTAGCTTTTTACGCGAAACAACGAGGTATTTTTTAATATCATCTATGGCACGTTTACTGATTGGTACCAACCGCTCCCGCTCTCCTTTTCCTGAGATCCGAAGAAATTCCTGCTCGAAATGAAGATTTGATATCTTAAGATCAACCAGCTCCGACACTCTTAAGCCACAGCTGTAAAGCGTCTCAAGAATTGCTTTATTGCGCAGGCCCTCAGCTTTAGAAACATCAATAGCCTCAATAAGATCATTGATCTCATTCTCGGAAAGAATTTCAGGAAGCTTACGCCCAATCCTCGGAGATTCAACAAGAGTTGTCGGATCGTTTTCAACCGCTTCTTCAATTAGCAGAAACTTATAAAACGATTTGATCCCGGAAATAGTTCGGGCTTGGGTGCGGGGACTTATTCCTTTCTGTGTCATCCACTCAACAAACTTCCTTAATTGCGCTAATTTCACCGTTTCCGGTGTAAGATTTGGGTAATGATCCTCAACAAACATAATGAGCTTGTTTATGTCATTTACATACGCGCTGACCGAGTTTGGAGAAAGAGATTTCTCAATTCTCAAAAATGTTTCATACCCTTTTTTACTCTCTGACCAATTCATAATGTTTTTTTTATAAGATGAAACAATTTAATAAACTAAATAGTTCAAAAGAACAACAACAAAAACGTAAAACTTAATCTATTTTTTCGCAAATTGCACTCTTATAAATATACGAAATATTTTACATTAATGAAAATTATTATTGTAAACGGCCCAAATTTAAATTTGCTTGGGAAAAGAGAGGAAAGTATTTATGGAAGCAGCTCATTTTCATCGTATTATCAAAAGCTGCTTTCGCTCTTTCCCGATATTGAGTTTGAACACTTTCAATCAAATATCGAAGGAGAGATAATAAATTACTTACATAAAGAGGGATTCTCGGCAAATGGAATCGTTCTAAATGCGGGTGCCTACACTCACACATCGGTCGCTATACGCGATGCAATAGCTGCTATAAAGACTCCCGTGGTAGAAATTCATATCTCAAATATTCTTACGAGAGAACATTTCAGACACGAATCGTTAATAGGACCTGTATGTAAAGGCAGCATTATGGGTTTTGGGCTGGATTCATACCGGCTCGGAATTGAAAGTTTTCTGGTTCCTGAATAATTAAAGTACTTTCGCATTTGGAATGAAACTAATATCTTTGGAACATGCCGGCCATAAAACACACCAAAATAGTTGCTACAATCTCGGATAAGCATTGTGAACCTGAGTTTTTGCAAACGCTGTATCTGGCAGGGATGAATGTTGTCCGTATAAATACTGCGCATCAAACCACTGAAACTGCGCTTCAAATCGTGAATAATGTAAGAGGTGTGTGCGACTGCATTGCAATTCTTATTGACACTAAAGGACCCGAAATACGAACAAAGAATATCACTCAGCCATTAAAAGTGAAGGCCGGAGATATCCTGTTGGTTAAAGGAGGAGAAGAACAATCATCAGACACCCTGCTGATTGTTGATTATGATCAATTTGCAGACAGCGTTCCAATCGGGAGTTCCATTTTAATTGATGATGGAGAACTTGAGCTAAAAGTGATTTCAAAAGTCGGGGACGCACTTCAGATTGTTGTGGGTAATGACGGAGAGATTAAAAATAAAAAGAGCATCAATACCCCTGGCATATCCATTTCACTGCCGGCAATCACCGAAAAGGATAAAATGTTTATTGAATGGGCAGCTGATCACGATATCGACTTCGTAGCTCATTCATTTGTCCGTAATAAGACAGATGTTTTAGCCGTTCAGAAAATTCTGGATGACAAAAATAGCCGGATAAAAATCATATCCAAGATTGAAAATACCGATGGAGTTAATAATATAGATGAGATTCTTGATCATTCCTATGGGATAATGGTTGCCAGAGGTGATCTTGGAATAGAGATTGCCGCAGAAAAAATCCCAGCCATTCAACGGATTCTAATCCGGAAATGTGTTGAGCGGAAAAAGCCGGTAATCATCGCCACGCAAATGTTGCACACCATGATTAACAATCCACGGCCAACGCGTGCAGAAGTTAGTGATGTTGCAAATGCCATCTTCGATCGGACCGATGCGATTATGTTGTCAGGAGAAACTGCCTATGGCCAGTTTCCCGTTGAAGCGGTACAGCTGATGTCAAGGGTGGCAATTGAAATTGAGTCCAGCAAAGACCGTCGAAATGATTTACCGGTTCCTCGCCTCGACAATGAAGTATCAGCCTTTTTAGCAGAAGCTGCTGTAATGGCCGCGAATGAATTAAAAGTGGCAGCCATTGTAACCGATACACTAACAGGAAAAATCGCCCGTTATATCTCTGCATTCAGAAGTCCGCGCCCCGTATATGCCAAGTGTCATAATGCGAATGTCATGCGCGAATTGGCTTTATCCTACGGAGTTCAGGCCAGTCTGATTATTTCCAAGAAAAATAAACACAAACTCGTTGAATCATCACTGCTCGACCTCGAAGAACGGGGAAAAATTACGGAAAACGACACAGTAGTCTATGTTGGCGGAAATTTTGGCGTAGGCGGCGGAACTTCGTTTATTGAAATCGCCTCCGTTGCCCGTATGACAAAAGAGAAAAAAGACAGTAAGCACAATACGAACGGGAATACGATAATTTAAAAATCCGGAAATGTGCGAATGAGATAACGAGATATTTTGCTAATGTGAAAATTTGTCGATTTGAACATTTGGGAATAGCTATCCATCAATGCCTTAACCTTTCAAACCATAATTCCTGATAGAATATTGTACCAATGTGTCCAATGGACAACCAACACACACCGCAAATCATTACCTGTCAAATAGTTAATCTACACCATCGCCCATTCTCCGCTTCTTTGCTTCTGTCCTTCTGCCTGTTCCCTTCAAATGCTAGCGCATATCGTTCACCTCAACCTTGGGATATTTTGCAGGATCGAACTTAAAATAATCTTCGGCTAAATTCTGATCCGTTTTCATATTTTTCAGAGAAAGGGTGTAAACATTCCCATCCTTATTATATGTCTTAGCCCTAAGAATTTGAGATTTAACTTTGTCAACATACAGTCGTACTTTTTCAAACTCCTTCTTTTTATCATTTGGAAACAGGTCTATCACCTGCGCAGATTTTCCTCCGATATTCTCCTCTCCGATGTAAGTAAATTTAAAACCCTTTTCATAAATTGTAAAAAGGTTGGCAGGATTAAGTGAAGCCTCGCTATCAGGATCATTCTCACTAATATTCACTTCGTTGGATCCTGTAATATAACTCCATGTGGCAATCCCGTCGGAAAAAACATCCATTCCCATTGCAGGCATATGCAACCGGTAGTTCTTTCCTTTCAGTGCGACCCATCCTTCGTTGGTTTCGGTTACGCTGCCGGTTTTGTTCTCTAATGTAAATGAAAATTCAATCTGAATAGTTTTGTAGCTCTTATTGGTCAAAGAAAGTTTATCCAGAATCTCTTTTGCTTTCGAATCTTGTTGTGCCGGAACATAGCCGGCAAGAGAAATTAAAATACTAAATAGTAAAACAGTTTTCATTATTTATCTGATATATTTATAATCATATTATTGATTCAATCCCCGCAATAATTGTTCCAAAGCATATTCGTCCTGCAATAAAACCTGACGTGCTTTGCTGCCTTCATTTTGTCCAACAATGCCGGCCGCTTCGAGCTGATCCATTATTCTTCCGGCTCTGTTGTATCCAATGGAGAACCGGCGTTGAATAGCTGAAGTCGATCCTGTTTGATTCATCACTACAATTCGGGCCGCTTCATCGAAAAATTCATCCCGATTCTTCAGATCCACGGAATCCGCATTATCTGAAACATCTTCGTGACATTCGGGCAATAAGTAAGCGCTCGGATAAGACGGCTGCTGACTAATGTATTTGGCAATAGCCTCAACTTCGGGAGTATCCACAAAAGCGCACTGCACCCTGATCAGTGTGTTGCCAGTGGAGATAAGCATATCCCCTTTCCCTATCAGCTGATTAGCCCCCGGAGTATCCAAAATCGTTCTGGAGTCGACCATCGATGCGACTTTAAAAGCAATCCGGGCGGGGAAATTCGCTTTAATAACGCCGGTAATAATATTTATTGACGGGCGCTGGGTTGCGATAACCATGTGAATTCCAACTGCCCTTGCGAGCTGCGCTATTCTGGCAATAGGCAACTCAATCTCTTTTCCCGCAGTCATAATTAAATCGGCAAACTCATCGATAACAACCACAATATAAGGCTGATAGCGATGTCCTTTCTCCGGGTTTAGCCTTCTGGAAATGAACTTTTCATTGTACTCTTTAATATTACGTGCATGCGCCTTTTTTAAAAGATCGTAACGCATATCCATTTCATGATTGAGCGAATTAAGCGTGTTCTTAACCCGCTGAACATCTGTTATTATCGGATCTGTTTCCCCTTCCATTTTTGCAAGGAAATGCTTCTCTATAATGGAATAAAGGTTTAATTCAACTTTCTTTGGATCAATAAAAACAAATTTGAGCTGAGCAGGATGTTTCTTATATAACAGCGAAGAAATAATTGCATTCAGACCTACCGATTTTCCTTGTCCTGTGGCCCCTGCTACCAAAATATGAGGCATCTTGGTAAGATCCACAACAAATGTCTCATTGGATATTGTCTTTCCTAAGGCCAAAGGCAGCTCATAATCTGTTTCCTGGAAAACTTTTGAAGCAATTAACGACCGCATCGAAACAATTTCCGGCTTACTGTTAGGAACCTCTATTCCGACCGTACCCTTACCGGGAATTGGTGCAATAATTCGTATTCCCAATGCGGCAAGGCTAAGTGCAATATCATCTTCCAGATTTTTAATCTTCGATATCCTCACGCCGGGAGCAGGTACAATCTCGTAAAGCGTAATTGTAGGGCCGGTGGTTGCTTTAATTTTTACAATCTCGATATTGTAGTTCTTTAAAGTCTGAAGAATCTTATTTTTATTCGCTATCAACTCATCGTCAGACACCTGAGGATTACCAGTGGAGCGTTCTTCGAGCAATTCAATCGGAGGAAACTTATAGCGTGACAGCTCAAGTGTGGGATCAAAGTCGGGCATCTCCTCGTCCGCACCCTCATAAAGTCCGTCGTCTTCATCATTTTTAATGAGCACGGGACTGCGGGGCTGCTGGCTTACAAAAGGAGAAGGTTCTTCCCGATGGATCACTTCCCTTTCAATTTCAAGACCGTCATTTTCTTTACTTCCCGCATAAACGATTTCAACATTGTTCCCGACTGTAACTTTTGCAAACGAGGTTTCCTTGGTTTCAATCACCGGAGCCTGAGGAATTGAATAAGTATCCTCATCGTCAATCTCTTCTTTTTCAGCAGCAGATTTAGAATATTTAAAGTTCACGTATTTTTTTATCAGTGGCCAGGCTTCCTCAAAGGCAATGATAATACAAATCAATATTGAAGCGAGAATCAGAAAAAAAGTGCCGACTTTTCCAATAGTTGAATTCAACAGCAGACTAATATGTTTGCCATAATTACCGCCTGGAAGCAGAAAAGAATTTTCATAAAGTGAACTTAAAAAATAACCTGCAGCAACAGATGTCCAGACAACCAGGAAGAGCCCATAGGCAAAATTACGTCTCATCGAAAATTTACCAATCTTACCAAGTCGTAAGGCAAAGATGACCAACAAGTAAATAAAACCGATTGCAGCAACGCCAAATCCTCTGTTAATAAGCAAATTAGCCATCACAGCACCCCATCGTCCTCCTGCATTCTGAATTTTCAAATCAGGATTAGATAACAGCTCTTTTGAGGTGACACTAAGGTGACTAATATCTGCACCTCCTGAAATAAAGAAAGACACAAACGAAATCAGTGTGTAAACGGAGAAGAAAAGAAGCAAAATTGCAAGTATTCCCCCAATGCGCTCCCATTTGTTGAGATTTCCCAGACGACCGCCAGTTCTTCTTTTTTTAGTCGGGGCAGCACTTGATTTTTCGTTCTTGCCGTGAGTCATTTGTCTGATATCAAATATATTAAGAAATTAAACGTCTATATATCCTGCAAATTTAACTAAAAAAAAGCAATAGGAGTCAGGAATTATATCTGTCAGTGGACAGAAGGAATTATTAATTGGAATTTATGATTTAAGACAGATTCTGGTTCTTTGATATAGTGTTACTTTAGGTCGTCTATTAAATCACACTTAAAACGATCTATTGTGACAAAACTGGCAGTTGTAGCCTTAGGAGGGAATGCCCTGCTTCGGAATAATGAAAAAGGAACAATTGAGGAACAGGAAAAACACACCTCTGAAACACTTGAAAATCTGATTTATCTGATTAAGGAGGGATATGATCTGATTGTCACGCATGGCAATGGACCTCAGGTTGGCAATATATTAATGAGAAACGAGGCCGGCATGCAAGTGTATGGGATTGAACCTATGCCATTGGATATTTGTGTAGCAGATACTCAGGGGGGCATTGGCTATATGATTGAACGGATTTTCAGAAATATTTTAATGAAGCACGGGATAAACAGAAACGTGATTACTATCGTTGGAATGGTAGAGGTTGATCCAAAAGACGAGGCATTCTTGCAACCAACCAAACGGATTGGGAAGTACTATTCTGAAGATCAGGCAAATCAACTCACAAAAGATAAAGGCTGGATTTTCAAGCTGAGTCAAAAAGGCGATAAAGGGTGGCGGCGCGTTGTCCCCTCTCCGGTTCCGAAGGCGATATTTAATTTGGATATAATCAAAAATCTTGCCCGTCAGGGAAATATTGTCATCACCTGCGGCGGAGGTGGAATTCCGGTTTATTACGACGAAAACAACGCCGCCAGAACCATCGACGCGGTGATCGATAAAGACCTGGCTTCGGCTGTGCTGGCGAGTGGCGTGGAAGCCAATGAATTTTATATCCTTACTGATGTTCCGTTTATATTTAAGGATTTCGGCCTTCCAACGCAGGAAAAACTTGAATTTTTGGATTATTCAGATACCGTCCGTCATCTTGAATCAGGCACTTTTGGAGAAGGATCAATGGCTCCTAAGATCATCGCAGCACTGGCATTTATCAAAAATGGCGGTGACAAGAGCATTATAACAGAAGCTTCGAAGCTGGAAGACAAATCATTTGGATCAAAAATCACTATGAAATATGGTATGTGATGATTATTCCTCCAGAAATTGTCTTGCTTTGAAATGTTTTTTACAATTTTGAAAAAAAAACCTAAAATAATATACTATGGCCAATAAGCTGCATGCGAGGCACTTTCTGAAACTGCTCGATTTTTCCGCCAGGGAAATTGAATATTTACTCGATCTTTCCGCCGAATTAAAATGGGCCAAGTCGGCCGGAACAGAAGAACAACGGTTAAATGGCAGAAATATCGCACTGATATTTGAAAAATCATCGACACGAACCCGTTGTGCATTTGAAGTGGCAGCTTATGACCAAGGCGCACACGTGACTTATCTTGGTCCATCCGGCTCTCAGATTGGCACTAAAGAGTCGATGAAAGATACTGCCCGCGTACTTGGCCGAATGTATGATGGCATTCAATACCGCGGCTACGAACAATCTATCGTGGAAGAGCTGGCCAAATATGCCGGGGTCCCGGTATGGAATGGGTTAACTGATGAATTCCATCCTACCCAGATCCTTGCAGATTTGCTGACCATGCGTGAACATTGCGATAAACCACTGTCAGAAATTAAGTTTGCTTATCTTGGCGATGCCAGAAACAATATGGGCAACTCCCTTATGGTAGGAGCTGCAAAAATGGGGATGGATTTTCGCGCTGCAGCACCTAAAATTTACCAGCCATCCGAGGCATTACAATCTAAATGCAGAGAGATTGCAGAGGAGAGCGGGGCCCGAATTATGGTGACCGAAAATCTCGCCGAAGCAGTATTGGGTTGTGATTTTATCTACACCGACGTTTGGGTTTCTATGGGTGAACCGGATCAGGTGTGGGCCGAAAGAATTGCGCTGCTTCAACCTTATCAGGTAAATGCAAAAGCGATCGCCCTCACTGGAAATCCCGCTGTGAAATTTCTTCATTGTTTACCGGCATACCACAACCGCAATACTAAAATCGGAGAAGAAATTTATCAGAAATTCGGCATTGAATCGATGGAGGTAACGGATGAAGTATTTGAAAGCGAAGCATCGATTGTTTTCGATCAGGCTGAAAACCGGATGCATACCATCAAAGCAATTATGGTTGCTACTTTAGGCAATTAAACAATGATCAATGTTCAATGAGAAATGTTCAATTAAGAAATATTAATTATGAAAAATTTCGAATTTTATAATCCGGTAAGAATTTGTTTTGGTAAAGGAGAGATTGCAAAACTTTCCAGACTCGTCCCTTCCGGAGCAAATATACTGCTCACCTATGGCGGAGGAAGTATCAAAAAAAATGGCATTTACGATCAGGTTATTGCGGCCTTAAAAGGTTTTAAAATTACTGAATTCAGCGGAATTGAGGCCAATCCTCATTACGAGACGCTTATGAAAGGTGTTGCGATCGTAAAGGAGCAGAATATTGACTTCTTGCTGGCTGTGGGAGGAGGTTCGGTATTGGATGGAACAAAATTTATCGCCGCTGCGGCGCTGTGGGAAGGATCCGATCCGTGGGAAATATTATCACGCAGACAAACGGCTCGTGTTAAAAAGGCTTTACCGGTCGGCACTGTGCTAACACTCCCTGCCACTGGCTCCGAAATGAATGGCAACTCAGTCGTAACACGCTGGGAAACAAAAGACAAACTCGCATTCGACTCTGAATTTGTTTTGCCGGTTTTCTCAGTACTTGATCCGGAGGTTGTATTTTCATTACCCCGGATTCAGGTGGCAAACGGAATCGTAGATGCTTTCATCCATGTGATGGAGCAATACCTCACCTATCCTGCGAATGCACCCGTACAGGATCGTTTTGCAGAATCAGTGCTGAAAACGCTCGTTGAAGAAGGACCTAAAGTACTTGCTGACAGAACAAATTACGAAGCAGCAGCCAATTTTATGTGGGCAGCCACAATGGCACTAAATGGTCTTATCGGCGTCGGGGTGCCACAGGATTGGGCAACCCATATGATCGGACATGAACTCACAGCTTTCCATGGAATTGATCATGGTCAGACGCTCTGTATTGTTCTTCCCGGAATTATGAAGATAAAACGGGAAAACAAAAAAGAGAAGATGCTGCAGTATGGCGAAAGAGTCTGGCAGATTACTGAAGGAACAGACGATGAACGAGTCGATGCAATTATAGAAAAGACCGTTAATTTCTTCGAATCAGTGGGAATTAAAACTAAATTATCAGATTACGGGATAGGGAAAGAAATAATCCCTAAAATAGCGGATCGTTTTGTCAAAAGAGGAATCAAAGCGATTGGCGAACGGGGTGATTTAACCGTTGAAGATATTAAGAGAATTCTGGAAATTCAGCTGTAGTAAAGGGTTACAGGTTACCAAAGGTACACTGGGTTTTAAAGGGGTTACAGGTTACCAAAGGTACACAGGGTTACACAGGGTTTTAAAGGGGTTACGGGG
>CAYHDA010000120.1:0-12190 GCA_964355145.1 uncultured Mariniphaga sp. | reverse complement strand
AAAAAATATTTATTATTTTACCCTATAAAGTTGCATTTATTACTTGAATTCAAGATTGATAAAAGTGGACAGATTGTAAAATCTGGTTCAGACCTAAGACCCGCAGTTGAGGAAACAAAAAATGATATTATGAGATTGATTAATCAAGTTGGGAAATAGAAAAACGGCACACAACAGCAAAATACCTGCAAGCCGGGTTTCGCTGCTTCGTTGACAGGAAAGTAATAAATTGAAAGGCAGCTCTTCGTAGAAAGTTCATCGGGAAACTCCCGCCATACGTGTATTTTCGGAACGATATCGATGCCATTGAACAGATAACTTCCGCTTGTGGGATTATCCAGTAATCCGATAATGTTCAGCAGTGTCGATTTTCCGCAACCGGAAGGACCCATTATGGCAACAAATTCGCCTTTTTCTGCATTAAAATTGACTTCATACAAAGCGGAAGTTTCAATCTCATCCGTTTGAAAAATCTCTGTAAGTTTTTGTGTTTTGATCATGACTATTATTTTTAATGAATTTGGACTTTAATTTTTTATTTATCCGTGAAATATTAAAATCGCATTTTGATATTTCACGGATAAGATGTTATATTTGCCGTGAATATTTAAAATACGAATCAGATTTATATTCTATAATAAGATGATCAACAGAAGAATATTGGCCGAAATAAGCGATTCACTGAGCTTTTTCCCGGTTGTGGCCATTATTGGTCCCCGACAAGTTGGGAAAACGACCTTGGCTCAACAAATCATGTCTGAATCGGCTAAACCTACGCTATATCTTGATTTAGAGCGACAGTCCGATTTGTTCAAGCTCAACGATGCCGAATTATTTTTTTCGCAACACACCGAAAAGTTGATCGTGATTGACGAAGTTCAAAACAAAAAAGATCTCTACCCGCTCTTGCGTGCATTAGTCGACCATTCCCGCGAACCGGGTCAATTTCTCTTGTTGGGGTCAGCTTCACCCGAGTTAATCCGACATTCTTCCGAGTCATTGGCCGGTAGAATTGCCTACCATCAACTGCATCCATTTGATTTAACCGAAATACCAGATACTGTTTCGCAAAACGATTTGTGGATTAAAGGTGGTTTTCCAAAAGTATTATTTGCAAAAAACGATGATCTGGCGCACCGGTGGATGGAAAATTTCATCAACACCTACCTAAACCGTGATTTATTGCAACTTGGACTAAATGCTTCACCCAAAATTATCCGCAATTTGTGGTCGATGATGGCTCATTTGAATGGCCAGTTGTTCAATGCCACCACCCTCGGCAACTCATTGGGTGTGACTTCGCCAACAGTCAAACGGTATGTCGATTTTCTGGAAGAAGCTTTTCTGTTGAAAAGTCTCCACCCATTTTCGTGGAATATCCAAAAACGACTGGTAAAAACACCGAAGATATACCTCTCCGACACCGGCATTTTACACCATTTGACAGGTATATCTAATTTTGAAAACCTCTCGGGTAATCCCATAATTGGAAGTTCCTGGGAATCATTTGTCGTCAACCAAATTTTGACTTTAAAAAAGGATTCGGTTGGTTTATATTTCTATCGAACACACCATGGAACCGAAGCAGATCTGGTTTTTACCCGTGGTTTAAATGTTGTGGCAGCCGCTGAAATTAAATATTCAAATTCGCCGCAACTTACCAAAGGTAACTTTCTGGCATTTGATGATTTGAAAGCTCCAATGAACTACGTTATTACTCCATCTTCTGATGATTATCTTTTCAAAGAACGTGTCAGGGTTTGCTCCCTGAAAGCTTTTATTACTAATTATTTACCGAATCTTTAACTCACTGGTTGAATCAGGATTATCCGGATTAATGCTTTCTACTCTTCATAATTTACCCATATTGAAATTCTGTTCATCATTTCATCCTTCAAATCCTGATTCAGACATTTTATTCATACCTCAATGCCTCCACTAGATTCCTCGTCGCGGCTTTCCAGCCTTTTTTTTATGATGACAACGATTTAAACATATTTCGTTTATGAGTTTCAATTTTCATTCCCAGGATTATACGCTTGAAAAATGATTATCTTTGTTATAATTAATAACTTGAAAATGGAAACCATTTACCGCCTCAAAGCAAGTGAATTGGACATGCAGTTTATTGAATCAATAAAGAAACTGTTCAACGATGAGGAAATAGTACTTACGATTGTTCCGGCTCGAAAAGCTTCCGGTAAAAAATTACAATATTCTACCCCCCTGCTCGACTCCGTAAAAAAAGTTGAAGAGGGAAAGGTTAGAACCTTGTCAGGAAAAGATTTTGAGAAATTAACCAAAGAGTTATTGAAAAAATGAAAACAGTTCAGTTTGAAGAAGCTACTTATATAGATTTTGTAAACTGGGCTTCCGAGAATAAAATAATTTTCAAAAAAATAGCCGACCTTATTAAAGATATTGACCGTAATGGTGTAAATATCGGAATTGGCAAACCAGAGCCTTTGAAACACGACCTGGCTGGCTACTGGTCGCGACGGATTACAGATGAGCATCGGCTTGTTTATAAGATTGAAAACGAAATTATAGTAATTGCCCAGTGTAAAGGACACTATAAATAAACAGATTAAACTCTTTTTTATATTGTACTATCCATATCTGTGAATACTTTATTTTTTACCCCTATTAACATCCTGTACATCCTTCCAACCTGTAAATCCTGATTCAGACATTGTTATTCATATCACAATGCCTCCACAGGATTTCTCGTCACGGCTTTCCAGCCTTTTCCAGCTAACTGTTAGCAATGCGACGATCATTGCCACAGCCCTGCCACCGCAAATATCCACCAGCTATTTGTTGTCTTATATGCGAAGTTTTGCAGCCATTTGTGCAGGGCATACCATGTAACGGGGCAGGCTATTAAAAAGGCTACAGCTACCAACTTGAAAAAATCTTTATTGAGCAGAAACATAATCTCGGCGATCCGTGCGCCATTCACTTTGCGGATACCGATTTCTTTGGCTCATCCTTGAGCATCATAGACCGCAATTACAAATATCCCCGATGGAATATCAAACTTATTAATGTAGAAGATTGGCTTTCGCGGTTCAGAATACTTTACCATCAGGAAATGATCCCAAGAGGGATTCGGTTTGATGTTCTTCCATCAGATCTTTATCCCATTTTTTACTACAAATCCAGGGGGGGACGGAATTGGTTTGGCAATTTCGCGGCAAATTGTTCTTCGGCATGGAGGTACAATTACTTTCTCATCGGTTCCTGAAAAGGGGACAAAATTTAGTATTTCAATATAGTAGAGATGATGCATGCAACATCTCAGCCCCGCAATGTGATTCAATATGAAAAATCTTTGCAAATTAAAATTGATTTATTACTTTTGTATGCTATTTCATGCATTGTGTATTAATATTGATATTAATGACTGATATATCAGACAAATATTTGAATGCGGCAAGTGACACTTCATTGATGGAAACCATTGGAGCATTCATTAAATATCACCGCCTGCAACAAAACAAAACACAAAATCAACTGGCAAAAGATTCCGGAATTGCCCGCTCTACATTGAGTTTATTCGAAAAAGGGATGAATACAAGTTTATTAGTGTTTATTCAACTTTTGAGAACACTAAAACTCCTGCATTTGCTGAATGAGTTTCAAGTTAAACTTCAGATCAGTCCCATCCAATTAGCGAAGCTGGAAAAGACAAAAAGAATCAGGGCACGGCGCAACGTCGATAAGAAATCACCCACTAAATCAGACTGGTAATGATTGAAACGGCCTTTGTAAATATCTGGAACACCCGTGTTGGAGCAATTGCCTGGGATAAATCTTCAAATCTATGCTCTTTTGAATTTGAATCCTCTTTTTTAAATACTGAATGGGATCTGGCTCCATTGCAAATGCCTTTAAAAGAAGCAAAAGGACGTATTTTCTCTTTTTCTGAACTAAGAAACAGTCCGGCATTTAAAGGACTTCCCGGATTACTTGCAGATGTTTTACCGGACAAATATGGTAATGCACTTATAAACACATGGCTCACACGGAGGGGGCGTCCGTCAGACAGTATGAATCCTGTTGAAAAACTCTGTTTCATTGGCAAACGTGGTATGGGTGCATTAGAATTTGAACCGCCAGAGCCCAAAGGATCAGATGATGCAACAATAATTGAAATCGACGATCTTGTTCAAGTTGCAAACGACATTCTTACTGGCCGTCAAAATTTTGCAACCGAACTTTCAGATCATGAAGAAAAAGCCCTGATTGATCTTTTAAAAATCGGAACATCTGCCGGAGGGGCAAGGGCAAAAGCAGTTATTGCGTTTAATCATGTTACAAAAGAAGTACGCAGCGGACACGTTGACGCACCAAAAGACTTCACGCATTGGCTTTTAAAATTTGATGGGGTTTCGGATAGCCAATTTGGAGCAACCCATGGTTATGGACGTGTTGAAATGGCATATCATCTGATGGCAAATGATGCAGAAATTGAAATGGAAGAGTGTCGCCTTTTGGAAGAGAACGAAAGAGCTCACTTTATGACTCGTAGATTTGACCGTGAATCTGGAAAAGGAAAGATGCATGTACAGAGTTTTTGCGCCATGCGGCACTTTGATTTCAATGAGGTGAATTCGTTCAGTTACGAACAACTCTTTGAAACCATGCGATTGCTTGGGTTGCCGTATCCTGAAGCAGAGCAGTTATTCAGACGAATGGTGTTTAATGTAATTTCGCGCAATTGCGACGACCACACAAAAAACTTTGCTTTTACAATGGATAAAAATGGCTTATGGAAACTTTCCCCAGCCTTTGATGTCTGCTATTCATATCGCCCGGATAGCACTTGGGTAAGCCAGCAATCCCTAAGTGTAAATGGGAAAAGACAAAGCATTACCCGGCATGATTTTTTATCAGTCGCAAAACAGATGAATATAAAAAATGCTGCCAAAATTGTAATTCAGGTAAACGAAGTTGTGAGCAATTGGTCAAAGTATGCTGAAGAAACCAAAGTAAATCCGCCACTCAGAGACGCTATAGCGAAAACGCTCATAAATCTTAATTTTTAGTTGCGTCAAAGGGTCAACAATCCGTTACTCCTCAGTTGTTTGATTGGTGTGCTGTGCCAGAAAAGCACAAAATCTGCCCCGGTTTGCTCTTCAAAACTTTTCTCCAGTTCGCCATAGGTAGCTGGTACCGGATTGTTGACTGAAATTTCCGGAATTTGGTGGAATAACCATTTCCCTTCCTCTTGTTTCAATTGAACTATGAGATCCTGCTTCTTATTCGGGAAGATGAGTTCTGCCATCCCGAAGACCTGGTTTTTTTTCTTCCGCGTATAATACCTGATGGCAGGAAATCCACCCATCCATACAATTTTTACGTTTGGACTCACCGGTTCGTACTCCTGATGTGCTATGGTTTGCTGAATAAGATTTGGCATAACAGTTGTTCGCGGCACTTTAAAATCAAACCAATGATCAAGCGGAATATCGAAGCCTATGCCGTGCATAAAGTTATAGAGCGATTTGCGAAGTCCTTCACTGAAAAGTGCAGGTTCTGCACCTGTCGGATCACTGTGGATCAGGTCGTTATTAGCAAATGTTCCGGGGTTTTTGTTTTCAATTTTTACTTTAAACTGATCCGGATTCAATCCGATCGGACTATGAGCGGTCATAGCAAACTGGTGCCAGAAACCTGATTGTACCACGCCTGCTTCGAACAGCTGCCGCACCACTTCAAGCGAATCAATGGTCTCTTTGGCCGTTTGGGTTGGAAATCCGTACATCAGGTAGGCATGAACCATAATGCCGGCCTGTGTGAAATTATTAGTCACTTTTGTTACCTTGGCAACACTTACTCCCTTATTGATCATTCCCAGCAAACGGTCGGAGGCCACTTCCAATCCGCCCGAGACGGCAATGCATCCAGAGGCTTTCAGTAAAAAGCAAAGGTCGTAGGTGAAGCTTTTTTCAAAACGGATGTTGGTCCACCAAACCACCGTGAGCTTCCGGCGAATGATTTCCAGGGCTAAAGCACGCATAAGTGCCGGAGGAGCTGCCTCATCGACAAAATGGAAACCAATCTGCCCGGTTTGTCGAATGATCTCTTCAATCCTGTTGCACAATGTAGCTACGGCATTGGGTTCATAACGGCTTATATAGTCGAGCGAAGTATCGCAAAATGTACAACGGCCCCAGTAGCACCCATGTGCCAGCGTAAGTTTATTCCAGCGGCCATCACTCCAAAGGCGGTGCATCGGATTGGCAATTTCAATAACCGAGAGGTATTTGTCCAGTTGAAAATCAGAATAATCGGGAGTTCCGGTTTCAGACTGTGAAAAGTCTTTTTGAGTCGAGCCGTTGATATAAACAACTTCAGCCTTTTCAAGTGTAAAAGTTCGCTTTAAATCCGCTTTGGCACGTTTCCCGTCGAGGAATTCGGTCAGATTCAAAATGGGAGCCTCTCCATCATCGAGTGTTGTAAAATCGAGATAGTTGAAAACACGAGGATCGGTTAGCGAGCGTAACTCGGTATTTGCAAAGCCACCGCCCATAACGATTTTTAGTTCAGGAAAATGCTTTTTAATCCACTGGCCACATTTAAGCGCACAGTAAACATTTCCCGGGAACGGGACAGAAATAGCAACCAATGTTGGTTGATAAGACTCAATTTTCTGTTGCAGCAACACAACCATCAAAGAATCAATGAAACTGTCGGGTGCCAGAAGCGCCTCGTCGAGTTCATTAAAAGAAGCAGCTGATCGGGCCAGACGTTCAGCGTATCGGCTGAAACCAAAATGAGGATCGATGGCCTCCAGAATCAAATCAGAAAGATCTTCAAGGTAAAGAGTTGCGAGATGCTTCGCCTTATCCCGCATTCCCATGGTTCCAAATGCCCATTCCAGATCTTCTGTCTGTGAAAACCGGGAAGCTTGGGGCAAAAAATTGCCCTCGCAAATTACATGAGCTAAAAGCGTATTTTTCTCTTGTAAAAACAGGATCACCTGATCAATTGTCTGGATATAGCTTTCGCGAAGATTAAAAATCCGCTGACCGTTTACCGACAATTCAGGTTTTCTGAGTTCGATTTTCTGAAACATCGTTTTCATTCCATCAGAAGAGAACAAAGCCAGAATTGTTTCTATTCCCAGATCGCACTGGTAAGATGAAATATTGCGTGTATTTAAAAAACCTTTGAGATAAGCCGTTGCAGGATAGGGCGTATTGAGTTGTGTGAAAGGTGGTGTTATCAGCAGTACTTTTTGGCTCACGACAGATGTTTTTGCAAGATCAGATTTTTTAACTCTTTAACCAATTTCGATCTTTGACGGAACGGAACCGCAGACAAACTTATCGACGGAAAATCGGCCAGTCCTTTTTTAGTCTTTACCGTAAACCTGACTTCCCATTTCAATCCCGGAAAATATTTAGTGACCTTCACATTATGCAACGCGTTAAGAGGGAATTCGAAAGTCCGATACTCCCGGTTCGAGAAAAACAATGAATAGTAGCTGACATTCAGTTTGTCCCTTTCTATTACAATTCTGACAAACTGGAAATTTAATAAGGCCGTTAACACTATGGCAGCTAAAAATAGTCCGGCAAGGATTGCCACTGGGGTAAATGTCTCCATAAAAAGAAATACCGTCATCGTTAAGAGTCCTGATGCTCCGCTAAGCAGAAGCACCATTCTTAATTTTTTTATCCCACTCTTGTTGCTGTAAAACATGTTTTGAGTTATAAAATCATCACCTTAGGCTGCATTGGGAAACTAAAATAGTAAAATGTTTTAACTTTGTCACAATAATACTTAAAGATGAACAATAATTCTGCTTATAATGCAAATATTATAGTTACCCGGGAGCTTGAAAGTGAGCTTGGGAAAATTATTTCGCGCTATCCTAAAGATAAGGTATTTTTGGTCACCGAGCAAAACTGCGATCAACTTTGTGTTCCCTTGATCAAACAAACACCAGGATTTGATTATTTCAAAAAAATTGTCATCCCTTCCGGTGAAGAGAATAAGAAGCTCTCGTCGGTTGAAAAAATATGGCTTTTTCTTAGTCAGAATGGCGCTGACCGTAAATCGCTGGTTGTTAACCTCGGTGGAGGAATGCTTACTGACCTTGGCAGTTTTGCAGCCTCAACGATGAAAAGAGGGATGGATTTTGTGAATATACCGACAACGCTGTTAGCTCAGGTGGATGCTTCGGTTGGCGGAAAAACAGGTTTCAACTTTAACGGATTAAAAAATGAAATAGGTGTGATTAATCAGCCTAATACAGTACTGATTGATACACGTTTTCTTAAAACCATCGACGTTCAGAATTTTATCTCCGGATTTGCTGAAATGATCAAGCATGGATTGATTGATTCGCCGGAACATCTTAAAGAAGTTCGGAATTTTGATCTTATAAATATTGATTATGAATTACTTCAAGGAATAATTGCCCGATCGGTAGGCATAAAAGATACTTATGTTTTTCGCGATCCTAACGAACACAATATCCGTAAAGCGCTGAATTTTGGACACACAATCGGACATTCCTTTGAAAGTTTTGCCATGGCTTCGGAGCATCCTGTTCTTCACGGATATGCCGTGGGGTACGGAATGATTGCCGAATTATATCTTTCCCATAAAGTGTGTGGTCTTCCCTTGTCCACCTTGAATGATTTATCCGCTTGGCTGATTGATATTTATGGCAAATACACGATTGATGAAAGTCAATTTGAAGCCTTGTATCAATTAATGACTCATGATAAGAAAAACGAAGGAGCGCGCGTTAATTTTACGCTGATTTCTTCGGTAGGAGAGGTAGCGATCAATCAAAATTGTGATAAAGGCCTTATTTTCGAGGCTTTAGATTATTTTAAAAAAATCTCTCTTTGAGAATTATCTATGCAATACACGATCTCAAAAGCCGATAAGTTGCTAAAAGGAGAAATTACACTCCCTTCTTCTAAGAGTATCAGCAATAGAATATTGATTATTAATTCGTTAAGTTATTCGCCTTACAGCATTGATAATCTTTCGGATAGTGATGATACAAAGGTGCTTGAGGCTGTATTGAATGCCAACACCAATTTTTTTGATATTGGTCATGCCGGTACAGCCATGCGGTTTCTGACTGCTTTTTTGTCGAAGATTGCCGGGGAATGGACCCTTACAGGATCGGAAAGGATGCAGCAACGTCCGATTGGAATTCTTGTTGATGCATTGCGAAAACTTGGTGCCTCTATAGAATATACCGGTAATGAAGGTTTTCCTCCTTTGCGGATTCTTGGAACTTCGCTAAAAGGAACAATTATTGAACTCGATGGAAGCATTAGCAGCCAGTATATCTCAGCACTTTTGATGATCGCCCCGACTATTACAGGAGGAATGACGTTAAGATTACTGAATCATATTACTTCAAAACCATATATTGATCTCACCCTTAATCTAATGCATGAATTTGGCATTCATCATACCTGGAATGGGAATGAGATCCGAATTGATGAGCAGCCTTATCATCCTGTAAAATTCGCGGTTGAAGCTGATTGGTCCGGTGCCTCTTACTGGTATTCGATGGCGGCACTTTCAGAAGATTGTGATTTATTGCTTAAGGGATTACGATTAAAAAGTCTGCAAGGGGATGCATCCCAGTCGGAATGGTTCCGGGAGTATTTTGGTGTTCAATCAAAGCAAGAGGGGAATGATGTGCGTCTTACAAAGAACAGAGCTCCAGAGGTTGAAATAATTGAGTTGGATTTTATCGAAAATCCCGATATTGCTCAGACTTTTGCTGTGCTTGCCGTTTGCAAAAAATTGCCTTTCCATTTTAAAGGATTATCGACATTAAAGATAAAGGAAACCGACAGGATTTTTGCGTTGCAGGCCGAATTGCTGAAATTTGGAGCAATACTGACAGAACCTGTAACCGGAGAGCTGGCCTGGGATGGATCTTTTCATCATAACAGAACTGTAAATCTATCTGCAATCGAAACATACCATGATCATCGCATGGCACTGGCATTTGCTCCGGCAGCCCTGGTCTATGACAAAATTGTTATCAATGATCCCCAGGTTATTTCGAAATCTTATCCACGGTATTGGAGCGATCTGGAAACTGTGGGATTTACGATTGAAAGGTAAAAGGGAAGCATGAATTACGTCCGCCAGCTGGCGGAACGAATTACGAATTGAAAGTTACATAAGAGAAGTTATTGAAGTAATGGGAAATATATAATTTAATGTTGTATATTTATTTCATTAAGTGCAGCTAATCTTTGAAATATGTTTATCCGGCAATTAATTCCCGAAGAATTTATAAAATTCCTTTTGGTGCTGGTGTTCTCTTTGATTATTGGACTCGAGCAGCGGCGCCATCACATAGCTGAGAATGAGTATTTGCTTTTCGGAACAGACAGGACTTTCGCCTTCATTGGTTTATTGGGTTACGTGTTGTTTATTGCCAATTCAGTGTCCTACATTCCCTTTCTTACTGGCTTTGTGATTCTCGGAGTTTTTCTGGCGATTCACTATTTTCAGAAAATCAGTCAGCACAACAATTATGGTTTAACCAGTTCAATATTAGCCTTGCTGACCTACTGTCTGCCGATAATGGTTTTTACTCAGCCGGCATGGCTTCTCTTGTCTTTTGTTGTTGTAATGCTTTTACTTACTGAGCTTAAGAGTCGGCTTATTTCAATTTCAAAGAGGGCATCTGAGGAAGAGTTTATTACTTTAGCCAAGTTTATTGCCTTCGCCGGGGTGATTTTGCCTCTGCTGCCCAACCAAAATATTTCAGATCAAATACCATTTTCGCCTTATAATTTATGGCTGGCCGTAGTGGTGGTATCGGGAATTTCTTACATCAGCTATCTCCTTAAAAAATTTGTTTATCCCGATTCAGGGATCATGCTGACTGGAATCCTGGGGGGATTATATAGCAGTACCGCAACAACTTTAATCATAGCCCGCCGCGAAAAAGAGGGAATGGCCGGAACAAATGCAGTATCTGCAATGATGATGGCGAATGGTATGATGTATCTTAGAATAATTGTTTTGGCTTTTCTATTTAATACTTCAATTGCAGTTAAGCTTGCCATTCCATTCCTTGTTCTTTTTGGCCTCTGTGCCCTACTGGCTAAAATATCGGAAGATAAGAGCAATAAATTTCAGCAAACGTCTTTGGAAATCAGCAAGCCAGACGTGAATAATAATCCTCTTGAATTTAAAACCGCCTTGGTTTTTGGATTGCTGTTTATCTTATTTGCGATTGCAACAGATTATGTAATGAAAATTTATGGGAATGGAGGGGTGACGAATTTGGCATTTATCGTTGGAATAACAGACATAGATCCATTCCTGCTTAATCTGCTCCAGCACAAAGAGGGAATTTTGGAAACAACAGTTGTTTTGGCTATTGCTAACGCAACCAACAGCAACAATATTCTTAAGATGATTTATGCTATTGTTCTCAGCAACAGAAATATAAGCAGATCGCTTTTGATTAATTTTGGAATACTCATCTTCGCCGGCTTTTTGGTCTCACTCCTTTTCTATTTCACAATAGGCTAATCTCAATTTGATCGAATCCCATGAGCGGATGTCAAACAGACACCCAAGGTGGCTTATTGAAAAAAATCAAAAAGTAAAAATAACTTACAAATAGAGTGTAAATATTTTTTAATGTAAATAAATGGTCAATTATTGCGTTTTGTATGTATATATATATTACATTTGCTTCGAATATTTGATAATAATCGGTTTGATATTAAATTTTAATTGAAAACAGATTAGATTTTAATAATTTGATAAAATAATTTTACATGATACTGGCTCCACCTAAAGCTGAAACATTTCCGGGAGATTTGCAAGGGCAAATTACAACAAATTTATTTGCAGAAATTTATCCATTAAACATATTGATTGCTGAGGATAACTTTATCAATCAAAAATTAATTGAGAGAATTTTGCATAAGCTGGGTTATGAGACGGACACTGCTTCCAATGGAATTCAGGTACTCGATTATTTCGCGAAGAAAGAATACAATGTTATTTTAATGGATATCCGAATGCCTGAAATGGATGGGTTCGAATCTATGCAGAATGTTCGTCAAATGACAATAGATCAACCATATATTGTTGCCATGACTGCAAATGCGCTGACAAGCGACAAGCAAGAGTGTCTCCAAAATGGAATGA
Source organism: uncultured Mariniphaga sp. (assembly GCA_964355145.1). Classification (GTDB taxonomy): domain Bacteria; phylum Bacteroidota; class Bacteroidia; order Bacteroidales; family Prolixibacteraceae; genus JAAFHB01. The sequence continues at coordinate 16 of CAYHDA010000120.1, read as the reverse complement.
ATGACTATATTTCCAA
>CAYHDA010000119.1:5973-12197 GCA_964355145.1 uncultured Mariniphaga sp. | reverse complement strand
TGCTGTTATTCTGATAATAAGTGTTTCCTTACATGCACAAGTTTCCAATACTATCGCCCCTCCCAAAAAGGTCCGGGCAAACAGCACTTATTGTAACCCGATCAATATTGAATATTGTTTCCGCCCGGGTGGCAAAACCGGTCGGGAGGCGGCCGATCCGCTGATCGTCCCTTTCAAAGGCGATTACTACCTGTTTCCCTCTAAGAGCGCCGGTTACTGGTGGTCATCCGATTTGCTCAATTGGAACCTGGTACCCAGCGGCGATAATTACAACTACGTGGGCGATGGCGAGCACGTGCCGGTCGGCCAGCCGGAAAAGCATCTACCGGTGTGGGGCTACAACCCGCTGGCGGCAGTGGTGGATGGGGCACTCATCTATAGCCAGCAATGCGACGCGTTCTATCGTTTCATCGATCCGAAGAAGGGCACCTTTGAGCGGATTCGCGACCGCCTGCCGGTGAGCAATGACGATTGGCTCTTTACCGATGACAACGGCAGGGTTTATCTCTATGCCGTAGGTTTTAAACCGGTTCGTGGCATTTATGTCTATGAATTGGATCCGAAGGATCATCTCAGGGTGCTGCGCGGTCCTGAACCCTGCATGCCTGAGGGCGGCGTGCAGCCCGACGAAAAAGGTTTCTTCCGCATCGGCCCCGCTGAATCCGGCCCACCCATGCCGATCGCGAACAAGACCGGTGAGGGTGCGCTGATGACCAGGCGCAATGATGTCTATCACCTGCAGATTTCGACGCGGTGTGAATTTCCTTTCTATTGCGATATTGCCTACACGTCAAAATCACCGTGGGGGCCGTTCCTCTATTCCCCGGCGAACCCGGTGGCGTATAGAGCTGCGGGTTTCGCCAATGGCGCCGGTAATTCGGGGACCTTCACCGACAGCAAGGGGAATGACTGGCGCGTTGTTTCCTCCGAAACCACAGTGTTCCACATGTTCGAGCGGCGCGTTGCGCTCTATCCGGCGGGATCGGACAAAGACATGTTGTTTACCGACACTTACCTTGGCGATCTGCCGCAATACGGGGTGGGCCATCGAAAGGATGGACCGGGTGGAAACCTGGTCGGCTGGATGCTGCTTTCCCACATGAAGCAGGCAACGACGTCTTCCACGCATGAAAAGTACCCGGTCGAACAGGCCTTCGACGAGAATATCAAGACCTGGTGGAGTGCAAAGACGGGTGATCAGGGCGAATGGATGGCGGTGGATCTTGGCAAGCCGTGCCGTGTTAACGCTGTTCAGGTGAATTTCGCCGAACTGGATGTCACCGCGCAGGCGAAGCGCAATCCAGGGGATGAACTCTACCATCAGTACACACTGGAAGTCAGCAACGATGGCCAAACCTGGAAGATACTGGTTGATAAAAGTACAAACCAGCGCGATGTTCCACATGATTATATCCAGCTCAAAAAACCTGTTTTGGCACGTCACGTGAGGCTCACAAACATCCACATGGCGGGCCACGGCAAGTTTGCGGTACGCGATTTGCGGGTTTTTGGCAATGGGCTTGGCAATCTCCCCGACGGAGTAGCAACACCGGTTGTGAAGAGAGCGAAAGACAAGGATGCCATTCAGGCCGAGGTCGAGTGGCCTGCGGCTGACGGTGCAACCGGCTACGTTGTCCGCTGGGGGCACGCCAGGGACAAGCTCTACCACAGTCAGGATGTCAGGATCGGCACCAAGGCTGTCATTTCCCAGCTCACTGGCGGGCTGGACTATTGGTTTGTAGTGGACAGTTTCAATGACAGTGGTGTCACCTTCGGAAGCAGAGTGGTGAGTACAAATTGATAAGAAATTAAATGATCGAATGTTTAATTTAGCATTTCTTTTCAAGATCATTCTGATTGAATAAAATATAACTCCATCCCCAAAGTGGGCTGAACGCTTAATTAAGATCATTTCATCCCGATATCTGTCAGGACAAACAAGAGTAATAATTGAATATATACATTTATAAAAGTAAAAATCATGAGAAAACTATTTAAAATTTCCGCTTTAGGATTTGCTCTGCTTTGCCTGAGCATTCCTGGATTTTCTGCAGTGAAACTACCTGCATTGATCAGTGACAATATGGTGTTACAACAGGGTCGTGCTGTGCCAATCTGGGGCTGGGCTGATAAGAATGAGGTGGTTACCGTCACAGTAGGAAACCAAATGGTCACTGCTAAAACAGGGGATGATGGTCACTGGAAGGTGATGTTAAAAAAACTAACGCCGGGACAAATACTCGAGATGAGTGTAAAAGGCTCATCGGGCAATTCACTTACCGTAAAGAATATTCTGGTTGGTGAGGTATGGATCTGTTCGGGACAGTCGAATATGCACTGGACTTTTTCAAAAGGACACGGGGTTCTAAATAATGAAGCAGAATTGGCAGCCGCTCATTATAATGATATCCGGATGTTTACAGTTGCCAAGGGGGGTGCTCCGGAACCGGCGGAAGATGTTAAAGGTGAATGGCTGACCATCAGTCCCGAAAATCTTTTGGTAGGCGGAGATAGCGGCGCCTCGGTATTGGCTTATTTCTTTGGCCGCGATCTTTATAAGCAATTGAACGTTCCTGTTGGTCTGATAAACACAAGCGTAGGAGGTACGCCTGCTGAAAAATGGACCAAACGTGAGGCGCTGGAAGCGAATCCGGATCTGAAAGTTCTCTCAGGTAAAGGTGGCTCCTCATCATTATACAACGCAATGATTGCTCCGCTGGTCCCTTACGCCATCCGTGGCGCTATCTGGTATCAGGGTGAATCGAACCTTGATCGCGCTTTCCAGTATCGTACGCTCTTTCCTGCAATGATCGCCAACTGGCGCTCCGACTGGAAACAAGGCAATTTCCCTTTTGGGTTCGTTCAAATTGCCCCTTATCGGTATAAAGGTCAGAATCCTGAAAATTACTCCGAACTTTGCGAAGCACAGTCAATGACCCTGAAAAGTTCGCCTAATACAGGAATGGCAGTCACCGCAGACATCGGCGATGTGGGTAATATTCATCCCAAGAACAAACAGGAAGTAGGTCGCCGGCTGGCTCTTTGGGCGATGGCGAAAGTTTATGGCAATAAAAAACTGGTTTACTCCGGTCCGATATACAAATCAATGGCTGTCAAAGGAACCCAAATTAAGTTGAGTTTTAATCACCTTGGCAGCGGACTTGGTACTATTGATGGCAAGCCACTTAATGAGTTCACGATCGCCGGAACCGATAAGGTATTCGTTCCCGCCATTGCAGCAATAAATGGAAACGAAATTGTTGTCTCCAGCGACAAAGTCACTAATCCTGTTGCTGTTCGATATGCATGGCACGACGATGCACAACCCAATCTGGCGAATAAAGAGGGGCTGCCGGCATCTTCATTCCGCACTGACTCGTGGAAGGGGGTAACCGAGAAATAGTATAAAGAATCCATCACATCAGAATTTCATGCAAAATAAGCGCTAGCTTTGGTATTTCGGTTTTAATCCAGTCAAATTAACCTAAATCAATTCCCATGGAAACCATAGATCATGACAATCAGCATCTTTCCGGCAAGGAGAAGAAAAAACCGGAAATCAACCGCCGCAATTTTCTTCGATTGACAGGAGCCGGATCATTGGTGGTATACGCTCATTTACCACTCACTGCAGGTCCTTTTGTTGCCTCTGATTTTGTTGGTCTGGTACCTGTCGACAAAAAACTGAGTCCTGCATGGATTAAAAGTCTTTTTGAGCGGGGTAATCCTCAGGTTTATAAAGGGGAAGAACTGAAGTATATCGGGATGCCCGTTGGAGGTATTTGTGCCGGGCAGGTCTACCTTGGCGGGGACGGACAGTTGTGGTTTTGGGATATTTTCAACAAGAAGGCAGCCAACACGTGGGAGCGTCATTATGCTGAACCAATGGAACAAAATTCGCCTGTCAATCAAGGATTTGCACTCCAAATAAATAATAATGGAGTTTCTGAAATCCGCCGGCTTAACAAACAAGGATTTGAAAATATTACCTTCCGGGGCGAATATCCAATCGGAAAAGTTAACTATGCAACGGATGCTGTAAAAGTTGAACTAGAGGCATTTTCTCCATTTATCCCTTTGTCGGCAGATGAGTCAAGCATCCCAACAACGATCATGTCGTTTACGGTCACCAACACGTCACAAGATACCTTAGAAGCTACCTTATTCGGATGGCTTGAAAATGCCATCTGTCAATTCAACAGAGCGGTAAAAGGAAAGCGCAATAACAGGATTATCCACCATAAAGGAAGCACATATCTTAATTGCACCGTTGAAAAAGGATCAGATCATATTGTAGCCCAACGGCCCGATATACTATTCGAAGATTGGAAAGATGAGAAATACATCAATTGGACACCAACAGGAAATGCTTTTGGCACCGGACCAATCCTAAAATCAGCAGTACCAGGTTACCAAGGTGATGTAGGCGGAAATACCCAGCGCGTTGTCAATTCACATGCCAGTTCGACTATTGGCAATGATGCAGTTTCAAGAGATATGGCCACTGGAACGCTAACAAGCAAACTATTTGTCATCGACCGAAAATTCATCAATTTCTGGCTTGGGGGTGGCAATCATAAGAATAAGACCTGTCTAAATCTGCTTATTGACAATAAGGTGATCCGATCAACCAGTGGATTAGCCGACAATATGATGACAATCCAAAGTTTTAATGTGTACGATATTCGCGGGAAAACGGCTACCCTGCAACTCGTAGATGCCGAAACCGGAGGCTGGGGAAATATTGGTGCCGGAAGCATTACGTTTAGCGATCTGCCACCCAGCCCCGTTGAATTTGAAAAAATGTTCGACCATGGTACGATGAGTCTGGCACTGCTAAACAACAGCGGTGACTATTCAAAAGCCGATGCAGGTTCTGATGGACTTAGTGGATCAAAAGGGAAAGACGCATCTGTTAGTTTAGAGGATCATCTGACTGGTGCTATCGGCCATTCCATGAAGCTCAAACCAGGCGAATCGAAAGTGATAACTTTTGCCTTAACGTGGCACTTTCCGAATCTTACAAAACCCGGCGATGGACGTCATTATGCAGCACTATTTGCAAATTCTCAGGATGTGGCGGGTTACGTTACGAAAAATTTTGACAAATTAGTTTCACAAACAAAACTCTGGCGCGATACCTGGTATGATTCGACCCTGCCGTACTGGTTTCTCGACCGCACTTTTACCAATGCCTCAACGCTGGCCACTTCCACTTCATTCCGTTTCCGGGATGGAAAATTCTGGGGCTGGGAAGGGGTAAGCTGTTGCGAAGGAACCTGCACACATGTCTGGCATTACGAACAGACGATGGGTCGTATTTTCCCGGAACTGGATATCGTACTGAGAGAGAAGACAGATTTTAATCCTGACGACAGTTACAAGGGAGACGGAGTCATCGAATACCGGGGTAAAGGGACAGGAATCGCCATCGACGGACAGGCAGGGATCATCCTTCGAAGCCTTCGCGACCACCAGATGTCGCCAAATAATGAATTTCTGAAACGCAATTATCCGAAAATTAAAAAAGCACTGGAGTGGATGATCGCTCAGGACGGAACCGAGGATGGTATCATCAAACAAAATCAGCACAATACACTCGATGCTCAGTGGTTTGGCGAAGTTGCCTGGTTGAGCGGCCTTTATCTGGCCGCCTTGCGTGCCGGCGAAGTGATGGCTATTGAAATGGAAGATGCCGGTTTTTCGGAAAAATGTCATCGCATCCTTGAAACCGGCCGGAAAAATTTCGTTGAAAAAATGTGGAACGGCGAATATTTTATTCAGACCCTTGATCCTAAAAATCCAAATAACATTGGGTCTTACGATGGGTGTGAGATCGATCAGGTTTTGGGTCAGGGCTGGGCATGGCAGGTGGGACTAGGCCAGGTGCTTCCAAAGGAGGAGACTAAGCAGGCCTTGAAATCTTTATGGAAATACAACTTCACTCCCGATGTGGGCCCTTTCCGTGCCGTTTATAAACCGGGTCGCTGGTATGCTATGGCAGGTGAAGCAGGAACCATCATGTGCAGCTGGCCTAGAGGAGAGCAAAAAAGAGTGTCCAAAGGAGTCGACTTTTACTTCAACGAATGTATGAACGGTTTTGAACATCAGCTTTCGGGCCACATGATATGGGAAGATATGGTGCTTGAAGGGCTGGCAATTGAGCGGGCGATCCACGACCGTTACCATGCCATTCGCCGTAATCCATGGAATGAAGTAGAAGT
>CAYHDA010000119.1:1173-5963 GCA_964355145.1 uncultured Mariniphaga sp. | reverse complement strand
GGTGTTGCGCAGTGCGGCGCCTGTTCGGTGCATATCAATGGCGAGTTACGGCGTATTCCTTGCAGCTTGCGGATTTGAGATTCACGGACCCAAAGGGCACATCGGATTTGCACCCCGGCTTACTCCGGAAAATTTCAAAGCACCTTTCACCTCTCCGGAAGGATGGGGAACATATGAACAAAAAAATTCTGAAACAGGATTAAAAGCCAAAATATCAATAAAATACGGAAAGTTAAGGTTAAAGACAATATCACTGGCACTTAAAAAAGAGACAAATCCTGATTCCGTTCAAGTCACTATAAACAGAAAAAATGTTGAAGGGTCATTAATCCTAAAAGATGGTAAAGCGAACATCACTCTTGCAAAAGAGGTGATCATTGAGACCGGTGGAATTCTTGAAATCCAGTGCTGATTTTAAGTAAAATGATTTCGGAAAATAATTGAATTATCAAATACTCAGTTTAAATTTTAGAAGTAAAATGATAAAAAATACCATTCTGACCTGTTTGTCATTGCTCACTTTACTCGTAATCACCAACATTAAGGTTCATGGGCAAGACTCAAATCTCGAAAAATACAATGTCATCTGGGATTCCCCAAGCCTGAATTCATCCGGATCGATGCCAATCGGCAATGGCGATATCGGTACAAATATGTGGATAGAAGAGAATGGTGACCTCGTGTTCTACATCAGCAAGACAGATGCATGGGATGAGAATGGCCGGTTATGTAAGATTGGCCGGGTGCGCGTGAAGTTTGATCCTGCCCTTTCGGTGACAGACGGTTTCCGGCAGGAGTTAAAACTCAGGGAAGGATTCATTGAAATAAAGTCGAAAATCCAAAATCAGCCTGTCTCTATAAGGTTATGGGTTGATGCGAATCATCCGGTAATCCACGTTGAATCAGAATCGGCTATTCCTGTAAATTGCCTTACAGATGTGGAATTATGGCGGTTGAAGGAGCGACCTTTTGCAAAGGATGACGACAGCCACTCGGGCAGCGGAATATTCAAATCCGATTTCAAATCCACAGTTTTACCGGATGTTGTTGTTCCATCAAATTCATCCGGAATTGTATGGTATCACCGAAATACGCGTTCGGTTTATGAGCTGGGGCTGAAAACACAGCATCTGGAAAACCTGAAACAACAGTTTCCAGATCCGCTTTTGAACCACACTTTCGGCGCAAGTCTGAGCGGTAAAGGTTTTGCAAGAGATGGCAATATGGCGCTTAAATCCACAATTCCAGCTAAACGACACTCATTATCCCTTACCATACTAACGGCCAAATCAGAAACGCCTCAGGGATGGATCACTCAGTTGGAAAAATTGGAACAAAAAGCAGAAAAGATTCAAATAACAAAAGCGTTTCTGGCTCACCAGATCTGGTGGAACTCTTTCTGGAACCGAAGCCGGATATTTATTGATGGCGTCCCTGAAACCGAGACTGTCACACGAGGTTATGTACTGCAGCGTTTCATGAATGCCTGTGCAGGGCGAGGTGGTTCTCCAATCAAATTCAATGGTTCGATCTTTACCAATGAACCCAAACCGGGTGATTCACCGGGGGCGAAGGAGATCGATCCCGACTGGCGCAGATGGGGCAGTAACTTCTGGTTTCAGAATACCCGTCTCGCCTACTGGCCAATGCTTGCCACCGGCGATTTTGAAATGATGGAACCGTGGTTTAAAATGTACCAGGATGGACTTTCGCTGAGCAAGGCAAGAATTAAAACCTACTACGGATTCGAAAATGCAGCACAGTTCCCTGAAACCATGTATTGGTGGGGATTGCCCAATAATGCGGACTATGGATGGGACAATACCAAACCTGAACCGGCCAACAGCTATATTTCCCGTTATTGGAACGGTAGTCTTGAACTCATTGCTGTAATGCTGGATCGGTATGACTATACTCAGGACCTGAACTTTGCCAAAAACACATTGGTACCATTGGCTGATCCTCTCATCGCCTTCCTCGACCAGTTCTGGCAGAAACGTGACGCGAAGGGAAAAATAATCTTCGATCCGGCACAATCACTTGAAACATGGCATGTCGCTGTCAATCCACTGCCTGAGATTGCAGCTTTCAAATACCTGTTGCCCAGACTACTCGCTCTGCCAAAGACGATCATAAATGAATCGCAACGATCCCGCTGGACGCGCATACTTCAGGAGCTGCCACCCATTCCAGTGGCAGATGTTCAAGGCATCAAGCTCTTGCGTCCGGCCGAAACGTTTTCAAAATACAGTAACAGTGAAAATGCCGAATTATATGCCATTTTCCCTTACCGGCTTTACGGCACCGGCAGACCTGATCTGGAGATGGCCCGGGCAACCTTCGACCATCGTAAAAACCATCACAACAGGGGGTGGTGCCAGGACGGTATCCAGGCCGCCTGTCTGGGGTTAAGAGACGAAGCTGCAAAACTGGTTGCCGCCCGCGCGGCGAACATCAATAAGGACGCACGTTTCCCTGCGATGTGGGGGCCTAACTTCGACTGGATACCAGACCAGGATCACGGAAATAACATCCTCACCTCATTACAATTGATGCTTATACAATCCGTTGGCGACAAAATTTATCTGTTGCCTGCATGGCCAAAAAACTGGAATGTTTCCTTCAAACTGCATGCCCCTAAACAAACAACGATCGAAGGAGAATACCGCGACGGTAAACTCAGTAATCTGAAGGTCACACCTAAATCACGGTTGAAGGATGTGGTTAATATGTTGCCGAAATAATAATGTAATAACCCGCAATTTAAAATTATGTGACATAATTATATATTGACCTTATGACTAATCGTGTGAGTATTTCTATTTATTGTCATTGTGCCACGAAGTGGCTAAATCTTAATAACCGTGGGTGTTTAACCCACGGAAGGAAGGATAATGCAACATCAGCCACGAAGTGGTTGAACTATTTTTTTTTATTTGAGCTACCTGCACCAAATATCATTGAGTCAATATATTTCACTAATTCACTTTCCTGATGTCTAAATATCAAATACTTGTATTTTTATTGTCCTTTTCCATTTTTTCAGGAATTGCACAGCCTCCTGCCTTCAAAAACAGCTGGACAAGTTCATCTGCACATATCCCAAACGATGTTTCAGTTGATGCCCCGTTGATGGGTAACGGAGATATCACTATGAGTGTCGGATATGTCCCCAACCGACTACGGTTCTACTTGTCGAAAAATGATTTCTGGCGGTTAAAATCACAGGCCGATAATTTATCAGGTCCCCGTATTGTTGCATTTGTCGATATTAATCTGAATAATTTCACCAGCGACACGTTTACGGCTGAGCAGAACCTGAGCGATGGTGTTACAACCTGCAGCCTTTCGAAAAACAGGATGAAAATAAAAAGCTGGGTATCAGCGACTGATAATCTGATATTTATCGAAATTGAAGCAGGCAGAAATCCGGCAGACGTTTCGGTTGACCTGACTGCTCCCTACCATCATCATGCGAATTTAAAAACAGGACAGGAAAAAAACAGTGCATGGCTGAGCCGGAGTTTCACCGACGATGTTGATATTCCAACTGAAGTGGCCGTTGCAATGAAAATAGTAAACCAATCAAATATCGGTTTTACAATTCTTCCGCAACAAAAGATTCTGATTACCCTGGCTGTTGAAAGTAAATTCAAAACAGAGAATCCTCTCCGAATGGTTCTGGAACAATGCGCGAAAACCGATGAGAAAACCATACAGGAAATTCAAAGAAAGCACAACCAATGGTGGAACGATTATTGGAATAAATCGTCAGTTGAAATCGGCGACACAGTTCTGATGAAGGCTTATTATCAAGGGCTTTACACAATGGCATCCTGCAGCAGAGACAAAAAATTCCCTCCGGGCCTGTTTGGCTGGACAACATCAGATACACCCGGCTGGAATGGTGATTATCATTTAAATTATAACTTTTTCGCTCCGTTTTATTCCCTTTATGGCGCGAACCGGATAGAACAGGCTATTCCTCAGGATGCCCCTTTGCTCGATTTTATACCCCGTGGCAAATGGTATGCCGGGCAGGTGACGAAGACGAGAGGAATACTTTATCCGGTTGGAATTGGACCAATGGGAATTGAACCGACCCGAAATTCAAACAAGGAATGGGAAAAATCCGGGAATATTGAACAAGGCGGTCTTTTCTGGCAGCAACGTTCCAATGCCGCGTATGGGTTGGTTAATCTGGCACAATGCTGGTACCTTACTTATGATCAATCGTATGGAAAGAAAATTTATCCATACACCATAGAGGTTGTCAACTTCTGGGAAGATTACCTGAAATATGAAAACGGAAGATATGTAATCTATCGTGATGCTATTCATGAAGGATCGGGTTGGGATAAAAATCCTGTTCTCACATTGGGATTGATCCGCAATGCATTCGGACTGGCGATTGATCTGAGCCATGAACTGAAGATTGATCAAAAACGACAGGTAAAATGGAAAGAGATACTGAGCAAATTAAGTGCCTATCCAACTCAGCAACGGAATGGAGAGACTGTTTTTCGTTATACAGAAGAAGGAATAGACTGGTGGAATGACAATGGCCTGGGTATTCAGCATATTTATCCGGCAAACGGTATAACTCCCGACAGCGACAAAGCATTGCTGAAAGTGGCACAAACGACCATAGCCCAGATGCAACGGTGGCACGATTTCAACACTGCCAGTTCTTTCTATATGGCAGCAATCAGGGTTGGGTATGATTATACAATTATCTTAAAAGAACTGCATAATTATGCATTACATACTTATCCCAATGGATTTCAACT
>CAYHDA010000119.1:0-1073 GCA_964355145.1 uncultured Mariniphaga sp. | reverse complement strand
TTCCGGAATGGGAAAAAAGCAGAAACGATCAGCGGTGAGAGAATTACTTTCAAAACATCAACGGGAGAAACAATTGAAATAAAACCAGTATGAAGAAATTAGCATTTTTTATCTTGATAGTGATGTCGCTCTTACAGGCTCATGCGACAAAGAAAAACCAAAGTCAGGCACCAGCCGGAACAAAACAGGATTTTAAAAAAATTTTGGTAGTTCAGAGGCATATTATCAGATCCTCTCATGTATACACCTATCACGAAGAGGACAATAAACCAGGGGGAGGACTCTATATTTTTGATACTGAATCAGAGGGCATGAATAAGATATTGGCTAGTGACAGTGGTTTAATCCTGGATGCCAGTTTACATTATGATGGAAAGACAATTCTCTTCAGCTGGAAGAAAGAGATGACAGGTGTCTTTCAACTCTATACCATTGAAACAAATGGCAATAACCTTAAGCAAATAACCAACCACCCTTCAAATAACTTTAATGCCTGCTGGCTTCCCAACGATGAAATTGTTTTTGTTTCTGACCGAAAACCTGCATTTGCCTATTGTTGGCGCACCACCACTCCAATTATTTTTAAATGCAAAGCTGACGGTAGTAAACAAACCCGCTTAAGTGCTAACTACCTGAATGATTTTACCCCCTCTGTGATGGAGGATGGGCGTATTTTGTACAGCCGATGGGAGTATGTTGACCGGCCTGCCATTCCAATTCAGAGTTTATGGTCGATGAACCCCGATGGAACGAATTTAGCCGGAGTGTTTGGCAACAGGGTTCTTTCGCCCGCAACATTTATGGATGCGCGTATGATCCCGGATTCGGACGGTAAAATTCTGTGTGTGATGACCGCTCATAACAGACATTGCCATGGAGCCATAGGGATTGTTAATCCAAATATCGGAGGCAATTCACAGGAGGCCATCACTAACCTTACCCCAGAAATAAATATCGGCCAGGTTGATAAGGGAGATGGAAATAGTATTTCAGGCCCCTACTCAAATCCTTACCCACTTGATAATAAGCAATATCTGGTCTCTAAAGACGGAAGTATCGAATTGCGGAATTAC
>CAYHDA010000118.1:10031-12312 GCA_964355145.1 uncultured Mariniphaga sp. | reverse complement strand
TTGTAAATTTTCAGGCTCTTTGCTGCAAAAGTATTCATAAGATCGGCTGCTGCCAGAAAAGCGTATCCGTTGCCAAGCGCCTTTATACTGTTAGCCTCTTTTGCTTCACGATTTCTGCCGGCATCAGTAATTGAATCACCCTGAAACAGAATGACATCCCCTTCATTAAGTGAACTTGATTTAATCTTCGATGACGGTGAGGCCATCTCAAACTCATTTGCGGACAAAACTGCAGGAATTGCTGCAAGCCCGGCGGCACCAATAAAAGCATTTTTTAAGAAACTTCGGCGATCTGACATTTTAATAATTGTTTGGTTATAAAATATTTGTGACTTTTTCTTTTGCCTCTTCAAAACAATTTAAATTCGCAGCCATATTATACAATCAGCATATCTTTTTTGAGCTGAAGAGAATGCTCCTCTCCCATCAGAATTTTCACAATCTCCAGTGAAAATTGAAGTGCCGCGCCAATTCCACGACCCGTAATCACTTTTTGATCTACAACATAAGGCAGCATCTCAACTTTCGCCCCTATCAGCTGCGCTTCGAATCCCGGATAACAAACAGCGCTTTTCCCCTTCAAAATTCCAAGATTGCCAAAAACAAGAGGTGCAGCACATATTGCAGCCAGGTATTTGTCATTGTTATGAAATTCAATAATCTGACGTCCTAATTTTTTATGTTCATTAAGATTTTTTGCTCCGGGCATACCGCCGGGAAGCACAATCATCATTCCCATTGAATAATCAACTTCCTCAAAAAGCCGGTCGGCTTTCAACTCAATCTGATGCGCTCCTTTAACCATTAATTTTCCGGTAACTGAAACTGTGACAACATCAAGACCGGCACGTCGTAAAACGTCAATAATTGTAACGGCTTCAATTTCTTCAAATCCTTCAGCCAAATGAATCAAAATTTGTTTCATAGTTCAGTATTTAATATCATTGAACGTAAACGATTGATTATCAATCATTAATAAATTAAGGATTGGAACTCCCTGAATTTATTTTCCCTAGCTCTTGCTTCGGATAATTTTCATCCGGTTTTAAAGAATTTGCCTTTTGAAAATAAAAACGGGCAATGGCGCTGTTTTTCTGATTTCTTGCCTCATCTCCTTTTTTAATATAATAAGCATAATCAGCATCGATTTTTGTTGTTTCAGATCCGTTCAGAATTGATTCAATCTCGGTTAACCTGGATGCGACATGATCATTCTGACTAATTTCAATTGCTTTATTATAGAAAAAACGAGCCGTTGCATATTCTTTACGTAAGAAAGCATCATCACCTTTAATCAGGTTTTCTGAGAACACTTTCTGATCCGATAAATTGAGGTTTTTTGCAACAATACTGTCAATCTCATTTAATTGCTTCTTTGGATAGGCTTCCCAGGCTAAAATATCGGAAGCTCCACGGTAATAGAAACGGGCAGAAACATAGTTCTTCGCTTTCATCTGGTCATCACCGCTGGTAATTTTATTTTTGTATTCCTGTAATTTTTCAGCGGTCATTCCGGAATCAATCATTTTATCACAGGCACCCACTTTTTCAAGAGAATAATTATCATTTTGCTTGATTTTCAATGCTTCGACATAGTAAAATCTTGCGACTGACCATTGCAAATTTTTAAAGTTTTCATCAGCAATTTTAATTTTTTCCAAATACAACTTCTCTTCTTTGCTTAACTTATTTTCCTCGTCAGATTTCTGATCGGCAAGAACTTTGGCTGCTAAGGCATCCATGATTGCCTGAATTTCCATAATTTTTCTTGGAGGTAAAACTTCGGACGGTATAATTTTCTGGGCTTCACGATAGGCGGTAATTGCTTCTGCATATTGTTTTGCAGAAAAATACGATGCACCCTGAGCCACAGCCCCATTAAATGCTTTTAAGACAGCCGCTTCAGAGGCCATAATGGTTTTCACCTCCTCAATTTTATTTTTCGGATATACCTCATCAGGGCGGATTGTCAGACTCTTGGCGTAATTCAGAAGTGCAAGATTCCAGTTTTTAGTTCTAAAACCTTCATCTGCAACTTTAATTATTTCCTGGTATAGTCTTATTTTTTCACTTTCTTTAAATTCAGCATCTTTCCTTTCTTTTTCCGCAGCCAGAGCAAGCAGTTTATCAGCTTCCGCCTTTGCCTTCTCACGCGCAAGCGCCAGCTGTTTTTCCGCATCCTGCTTCGCCTTTTCGCCAGCCAGAGCAAGCAATTTTTCTGCGTCAGCAATACGAGCCAAAGCAACTGAATCGCCGGGTCTGATCGTTAATGCCGATTTAA
>CAYHDA010000118.1:0-9931 GCA_964355145.1 uncultured Mariniphaga sp. | reverse complement strand
TCACCCAAGGTAAGCAGACGTGAAAATTCAGCATCCTGTTTCGCTTTTTCAGCGGCCAAAGCGAGCAATTTATCAGCCTCCGCCTTTGCCTTCTCACGTGCAAGCGCCAGCTGTTTTTCCGCATCCTGCCTCGCCTTTTCACCAGCCAAAGCAAGCAATTTTTCCGCATCGGCAATACGAGCCAAAGCAACTGAATCGCCGGGTCTGATCGTTAATGCCGATTTAAAACTGATAATTCCATCTGCGAATTTCGACTGTTTAACACTTTCGTCACCCAAGGTAAGCAGACGTGAAAATTCAGCATCCTGTTTCGCTTTTTCAGCGGACAGAGCGAGCAGTTTATCAGCCTCCGCCTTTGCCTTCTCACGTGCAAGCGCCAGTTGTTTTTCTGCATCCTGCTTCGCCTTTTCGCCAGCCAGAGCGAGCAGTTTTTCTGCGTCAGCAATACGAGCCAAAGCAACTGAATCGCCGGGTCTGATCGTTAATGCCGATTTAAAACTGATAATTCCATCTGCGAATTTCGACTGTTTAACACTTTCGTCACCCAAGGTAAGCAGACGTGAAAATTCAGCATCCTGTTTCGCTTTTTCAGCGGCCAAAGCGAGTTGTTTATCAGCTTCAAGCTTCGCCTTTTCAGCAGCCAGAGCGAGCAATCTTTCGGCATCCGAAAGTCTGGACACCCCGATCGGATCATTGGGAATTACGTTAAGGGCATTCTTGAAATTCTGAATTGCTCCTGCATAATTTAAACCTGTAAGATTAACGTCACCCTGAGCAATAAGCCGGTTAAATTCTGCTTGTAACTTTGCCTGATTTACCAGATTTTTCAAATCAGAAGCCAGTTCCTTGAGCTTTTCTTTAACAAATTTATCAGATGGTTTAATTTTCGAGGCTTCGGAATACAGGGTATATGCAGTTGACAGCTCATTTTTCTTCTCATATTCCAATGCTTGAGCAACTTTTTGATTAAAATCTTTATCACCGATATTTTTAACGGCATTATCTATTTCATCCTGAATAGTTTGATCATCAATAAAAATATTGGAATCAAAATTATCCAATGTGCCATTTGGAGAGTAGGATACTTTTCCGATTGTCTTGCCTTCAAAACTTAATTGAATGCCGGGAACCTTCTTATAAAGGGTAATAACAATGGCATAAGGTGGAAATATGCTATCCTGATCCCAGATATTCCGGGGAATTACTGTTGATACATTTATGTCTTTGTCATAAAACCCATCTTTTGAAACCGACATTTTGTACTCCTTAAAATAACTTAGCTCCAGGTCGAATTTTCCAGAAGATGGGACAGTTATGCTTTTTTCTATTTGTTTCGAGTCGAGATTAATGAGATTGACAACAGCTCCTGACGGATCACCTTTCTCCAGTCTCACCCTGCCCGGAATCTGAAAATGCGTATATTTTGCCGCTGCACCACGTACTCGAACAGATTGTCCTTCAGAATATTGCGCAATAACAAGCAGAAATGAAATTAGAAATAACTGAAGAAAACGACTATTCATACTTTAAATTATTTGAGTAATCTTTTATTAGCTTAAAATGATCAAAAATGCTTTAAGCAAAATTACGATTTTTGAAGACACAAACTAATCCTGACCATTTGGATGATTTAATCTGCTTTTCCGTGAGCCATAGGTAAAATAAAGAACCAGGCCAATTGCCAGCCAGATGCCAAATCGCATCCAGTTTGTAATTCCTAACTCACTCATAAGATATAAGTTGGTCAAAAGACCGAGTACCGGGATTAAGGACCATTTTAGACGGACTGCATAGACTGAAACTACAATTGCAATAACTGTAAAGAACAGATAAGGAATCATCCGGTCTGATTTAATATAATTCATTAAATCGATACTTACGATTATATTATTTGTAGTATTCCCACTGTTGGCACCGACAAAAATCAACAAAATAAGCAACCAGATTGGCATTAAATAGTACCTGGAATTGAGGTAAGGTACTTTAAAACCATTGTCATTTTCATTTCTGTGCCCGTTTGGATTTAAAACAAGAATTCCGCCGGAGACGAGAATGAATGCGAAAAGTGTACCAATGCTTGTGAGATCAGTTACTTCAGTCAGGTTCATAAAGAGAGCTGGAACAGCTACGAGAATTCCTGTAACTATTGTAGAAAATGAGGGCGTGCGATATTTGGGATGAATCCGTCCAAAAACCTTAGGAAGTAAACCGTCACGGCTCATGCTCATCCAGATACGAGGCTGGCCAAGTTGAAAAACCAGCATAACACTTGCCATAGCGATAACGGCACTCAGCGCAATAACACCTGAAAGCTGGTGAAGATGGATTCGCTCAAAAACGAATGCCAGCGGATCGGCTACACCCAATTCACTGGATGAAACCATTCCGGTAAGGACTAAACTGACCGCAACATAAAGAATCGTTGTGATAATTAGCGCCAGAAACATTGAGATTGGGATATCACGACGTGGATTATTACATTCTTCAGCTGTTGTGGAAATAGCATCAAACCCGATATAAGCAAAGAACACTCCAGATACTCCTTTCAGTACGCCGGTAATTCCTTCCGGAGCAAAAGGGTGCCAGTTATCAGGATTTACATAAAAGGCGCCAACTCCGATTACCAGAAGGAGGATTCCGATTTTGAGCAAGACCATTATATTGTTGGCTACTTTAGATTCCCGGATTCCAATATAACATATCCAGGTAATCAATGCAACAATACCCAGTGCCGGAATATCTGCAATGATACGCAGATGACCAATCATTGGAGCCGATAGCCAGGCATTGTAGGCATCCTGCAGAGAAAAACTCAAATTGCTGAGTAGTTTTCCGTTATTTAATTCAAGAATCACTGAATCATAGCCTCTTAGTGCCGTAAGATAATCAGTGGTCAGATATTCCGGAATATGAATTCCCAAACCGTTGAGAAGGCCTGTGAAATAACCTGACCACGATATTGCTACCGCGATATTTCCAATAGCATATTCCATGATTAAATCCCAGCCAATAATCCATGCGACTAATTCGCCAAAGCTGGCATAAGCATAGGTGTATGCACTGCCGCTAATAGGAATTGAGGAGGCAAACTCAGCATAGCACATGGCCGAGAGACCACATGCAAAAGCAGTAAACACAAATAATAATGATACAGCAGGTCCACCGCTGGCAGCAGCATTACCGATCGTACTGAATATTCCGGCACCAACAATTGCTGCAACTCCGAATGCCGTAAGATCAACAACGCTCAGGTTACGCCTCATCCTGTTTCCGTTTTCTGATAAAAGATCAGCCTCGGCAAGGATGTGTGAAACAGATTTTTTACGGAATAAATTGGAGACCTTCAATCAACATTTATTTGAAATAATGTTAAGCTATTTTGTCGGGGCATAAAAGCACCTGACCGGTGAATTTATCTTACCTTCGGTGACCAGTTTTTTAATTGCTTTATCGATTTCTTTTTTATCGATTCCTGTTGCATCGGCGATTTCGCCTCCCTTTACCGGTTTTCCGGCATTTTCAATTGCTTTGAATACAATTTCTTTGGTTTCCATAGTGATATATTATTATTCAGAGTTTTGATAATCGATTCAGCAAAAAATGATCTGCAAGAACTATGGCAGCCATCGCTTCTACGATGGGTACAGCCCGCGGTAAAACGCATGGGTCGTGGCGCCCTTTAGGATTAATGGTGGTCTCGTTCTCATCCTTATCAATCGTTTTTTGTTCTTTTAATAAAGTAGCGATTGGCTTGAACGCGACACGCCAGTAAATATCCTGACCATTCGAAATTCCACCTTGAATTCCGCCGGAATGATTCGTTAATGTTGAAATCCTGTCACCGGTCTTAATAAAAATATCGTTGTGCTGTGAACCCGAAAGTTCAGTCCCTGAGAATCCCGAACCATATTCGAAGCCTTTAACCGCATTTATGCCAAGCATGGCATGACCCAAATCTGCGTGCAATTTATTAAATACCGGCTCACCCCAACCTGACGGAACTCCTGTAATTACACCACTCACGACTCCTCCTACCGTATCGTGGTCTCTTCCGGCTTCCTCAATGCGGGCGATCATCCGCAATGCCGTTTCCGGATCGGGACATCTTACAATTGTCGATTCAGTAAGTGACAGATCAAGATCCTGGTACGATTTTTCAAGGCAAATATCACCTACCTGAGAAACATAGGCATTGATTTTTATTCCCAATCCTGCCAGGAGCTGCTTGGCAACTGCACCGGCAACAACTCTTGCTATCGTTTCGCGGGCTGAAGAGCGACCGCCGCCACGGTGATCCCGGACGCCATATTTCTGATCGTAGGTATAATCTGCGTGTGAAGGACGGTATACATCTTTCAGATTGTTATAATCATCGGAATGCTGATCCTGGTTTCTAATAATGAAACCGATTGGCGTTCCCATTGTTTGTCCCTGAAAAATACCGGAAAGGAATTCAACTTTATCACCTTCAATTCGCTGGGTTGTAATATGCGACTGGCCTGGTTTACGGCGATCGAGTTCACTTTGAATGAAATCAGGATCGATCATTAATCCGGCGGGACAACCATCAATAACTCCGCCGATCGCACCGCCGTGTGATTCACCAAATGAAGTAAGCCTGAAAATCCTTCCTGTTGTATTCATTTTCAAAAATTAATAAACCCGAAGTTTTCACTACGGGTTCATAAAAGTAAGCTATTTTATCAGAATCTGAAAGATCAGATTAAATTTTAATGGCAGCCACAGCCTCCGCCTTTTTCGTCGCCACAACCACCGCTTTCGCAACTGTCTGAACTATCATCACCACAGCCACCGCTGCCGCAACCTCCGCCTTCGCCGCTGCCACAACCACATCCGGAACCACATCCGGAACTGTAAGCTGCGTTTAATTCTTCAGTTGTCGCTTCACGAACGTCAAGAATTTCACCTGTAAAAAAGAGATCTTCACCTGCCAAAGGATGATTAAAGTCCATCTGTACAGTATTTTCAGTAACAGAAACAACCAGACCTTCCATTCTCTGACCACTTGTGGACATCATTGGAACACTGTTTCCCGGAGCAATCAATGCCTCATCAATCTTGCCGTCAACCATGAAAATATTCTTTGGAAGATCAACAATAGCTTCTTCATTAACCTCTCCATAAGCATCCACGGCAGGAATAGAAATTTCGAAAGTGTCATTGGCTTTTTTATTGGCAAGGCCAGTTTCGAATGCGGGTAACATCATTCCTGAACCATAGAGGAAAGTAAGCGGACTATCTTTCCCTGCTTTTTCAAAAATTTCACCTTCTTTACCGTCTAACTTTAACTCATAAGTGACGGAAACCATTTTATCTTTTGCAATTGTCATAATCTGTTATTTAATCTAAATATAAGGACACAAAGAAAACACGTTATTCTGTAATATACAATTCTAAATAACGAAATAAGCTGCAAATTGTTCTGATTTATTCTAAATTTAATGATCCGGTTTAAAAATTGAACCATCACAATCTCCTATACCGTAATTTACCTTGGAATAACTACCTCATAACTAATATTATCAATACAGACATAAGAAGGAGTGTTCATTCCCCATGCACCATTATCGGTTGATTTAAAACGGAAAGTCATTTTATTAATTTTCCCAAGCGCTGATAAATCGACCGTTGTCCATTTGTTTATAATGTAATCTTTGGAATTATCATCAAAAGTGTAGTCTGCAAGCATAAAATTAACCGATTTAACTGAATCACCGGCCGCGTTGTAACCGATAATCGTCATCTTAAACCAGTCTTTGTCATTCCCTGAAGTGCCTCCAAATTTCTTGGCAAAATTGGGATCTCCAAATTTCATTGTCAGAGCTGTATAAGTTGAATTACACACTCTCATGCTTCTGACGGTATATTCGGCACCGGTAGAAAATGAAGCAAAAACGTCATTTCCAAATGGAGGATAGTAAAGCGCAAATTTATTGAATCCGTTTGACGCATCGAAAACACTGTACTGATTGGTATAATCCGAAGTCGTAATGTCACCCTTCTGCGAACAGACAAAACCATCCCATGAGCCGTAGGATGTATTATAATTATTTTGAAAAGTGATACCATTGGAAATAAATTTCGCTGTCCCGTCGGAACCATTCCAGTAGGAGATATTACCTAATGTTATGTTTTCAAGATCAACGGTTTTAGTTTCGATGATATCTCCCTTTTCCTTAACACAAGCTGAAAAAACCGAAAGGATTAAAGCGGTTGTAATCAACACATTTTTAATGTTCTTCATTTATAAAATAATTATTACTGAATATTTCTAAGCGTTTACGTAAATCCAGAATACATATGGCACATAAACAATCTGTGAAATTATCCGCAAGGAATTTCCTTAAATCGGAGTTGATTGGTTCATTAAGACACCAACACTCCAAAATCTGATCGTTTCGACATAAAAACGACTTGTAACAGCGCGGACAAACCTTTTCCATAACGGAATTATCTTTGTTTATTTGCCGGCTTTCTGTACAATAGATAAAATGAATAACAATGAATTGCAGTTCATTTTTGCTATTTCTCCCGAAAGCAAAAAAAAGTAGTGAATCGCGGCAGGTCTTCTGGCTCACCTTCTTTCTGATGCCTTCCCATCCCTTGATTAGCGGAACAGTGGCGTGTAGTTCAAAAAGCTTTAATTAAGGCTTACAGCTGCGGGTACAGCTCCGGTTTTAAACCGGATTCCCTTTTAATTATGCTCGTCACGGATTGGAAAGCATAAAACCGAAATACAGCTCAAAGATAATAATATTATACTATTTTTATTCCATCACAAATTAATCTGTTTATGAATCATAGTGAGGCAGCCAACCGGATAAAACATCTTCGGGAAGAACTTGAAAAGCACAATTATAACTACTATGTGCTCAATAATCCTGAGATTGATGACTTCGCCTTCGATCAGATGATGAATGAACTTTTGGGACTTGAAACCGCATTTCCTGAGTTTTACGATGCCAATTCTCCTTCGCAGCGTGTTGGCAGCGATATTAGCCTGGAGTTTAAGCAAGTTGCCCATAAATACCAAATGCTCTCGTTATCAAACACCTATACCGAAGAGGAGATTTTGGAATTTGACCAGCGGGTTCGCAAATTAACCGATGAAAACATAGAATATGTATGCGAATTGAAATTTGACGGAACATCAATCAGCCTGATTTATGAGAACGGGCTTCTTGTCAGAGCCGTAACCCGGGGTGATGGAGAAAAAGGCGATGATGTGACTGCAAATGTTAAGACGATAAAAAGTATTCCGTTGAGATTAAAAGGTGATTATCCTCCTGAATTTGAAATTCGCGGAGAGATCTTACTTCCTTTTTCCGTTTTTGAAATGCTGAACCGTGAGCGGGAAGAAATCGGAGAGCAACCACTGGCGAATCCGAGAAATGCCGCATCCGGAACCTTAAAATCGCAAAATTCATCGGTTGTAGCCTCCAGAAAGCTGGATGCCTATTTCTATCATATTTTAGGAAATAAGTTGCCTGCGGACGGGCATTTTGAAATGCTTCAACAAGCCGCATCGTGGGGATTTAAGATTTCGGAACATACACGAAAATGTCAAAATCCGGAAGAAATCTTTGATTTTTTACGTGAGTGGAATATCAAGAGAAAAGATTTGCCGGTAGCGACAGATGGCGTTGTGATCAAAATAAATTCCGGCAGAGTGCAACAGGAACTGGGATTTACTGCCAAATCGCCACGATGGGCTATTGCGTATAAATTCAAAGCTGAACGGGTGAGTACAACCCTGAACTCGGTAAGTTATCAGGTTGGAAGAACGGGTGCCGTTACTCCGGTTGCAAATCTTGAGCCAATTTTACTTGCAGGAACAGTTGTTAAAAGAGCCACTTTACACAATGCCGATGTAATCAAAAATCTTGATTTGCATATTGGAGATGAGGTATTTGTTGAAAAGGGGGGTGAAATAATCCCTAAAATTGTAAGCGTTGATGTGTCTGCCCGACATCCAATGAGTGAAGCGGTTAGCTTTCCGAAGTCGTGTCCTGAGTGTAATTCACTATTAATCAGACAGGAAGGAGAATCTGCCTTTTACTGTCCAAATGAAACAGGATGTCCTCCCCAGTTAAAAGGTAAGCTGGAACATTTTATTGGACGAAAATCAATGAATATCGATGGTCTGGGATCAGAGACAATCGAATTACTATTCGAAAAAAACCTTGTGAGAAATGTTGCCGAACTTTACGAATTAAAACAGGCTGATCTGATCGACCTTGAACGTTTGGGAGAAAAGTCGGCCGCAAGAATTCTCGAGAGCCTCCAATTGTCCAAAAATGTCCCGTTCGAAAGAGTATTATTTGCTTTAGGGATCAGGTATGTAGGCGAAACTGTGGCAAAAAAGCTGGCCAGGAGTTTAAAATCCATTGACAATATAGCAAATGCGTCGGTTGAAGAACTTACAGGGGTAGATGAAATCGGTGGCAAAATTGCAGAAAGTATTGTCAGCTGGTTCTCAAACGATCAGAACAGACAATTAACAGAGCAACTGAAGGATTACGGGCTCTGCTTTGAAATTAAATCAGTACAAAAAGAGGGTCAGACGGAAAAACTGAAAGGTTTATCGATTATTATTTCAGGAACTTTCGAGAAATTTTCACGTGATGATTTGAAAGCATTCATTGAATTAAACGGAGGTAAGAATGTAACATCTATCTCAGCAAAGACAAGCTATCTTATTGCAGGAGAGAATACTGGGCCATCAAAACTTGAAAAGGCCATAAAGCTTAAAATCCCCATTATTTCAGAAGCTGAGCTGATTCAGCTTACGAATTGAAAGTAATCAAACTGTAACTATTTTTGAAATTTTAGAGAGCTGTTAAACGATTTTGTAATTTTGACACGTCATGTTTAAGAAAATTGTAAGATTTTACGCAAAAAAGCGATTATTCAACTCGTACCGGAGCCGTCTTCGAAACTCGAGGATTAAAACCCTGAATAATTCCAAAAATATTGGAATACTTTGGAATCCGGTTGACGAAGGAAGTGTTGAATCTTACGAAATGCTTAGAAAAATATTACAAAATAAAGGAATTAAATCCGAAGGGATTGCTCACATCGAAACGAATCGCGAAATGGAAACTTTGACAACAATCTCCCATTCCGGATTTTTGCACAAGCAGAATATCAGTTGGTCTGGTCGTCCAAAAACAGGTTCCGGAAAGCAATTTATTCAGGAACAATTTGATATTCTGATAGATCTGTCAATTTCTAAAGCAATTGCATTGCAATATATTTTAGTTCATTCCGAAGCTGTCTTTACAGTTGGGTGGCAAGGTTCAGAACCTAATTATTATGATTTGAATATTGATGTTTCTGAAAAGCCTGAATGCCGGTTTTTGATGGAACAGATCATCTATTATCTTGATAATATACATGAAAAGAGTTGAATACATATGATAAAACGAAATTTTCGCGGAGCCGGGGTCGCTTTAATTACCCCGTTTAATATAGATCTTACCATCGATTTTGAAGGATTGGGAAAGATTGTTGATAATCAGCTGAATAATCAGATGGATTACCTTGTTATTTTAGGTACCACGGCTGAAACAGCCACTTTAAATACAATTGAAAAGCAACAAATCGTTGATTTTGTCTGCAATCGGGTGAATGGCAGAATCCCTGTTGTAGTCGGAATTGGCAGTAACAATACCCAATCGGTAATCGACAGTATCCGGAGTATGGATTTATCAAAAGCCGATGGTGTGCTTTCTGTTGTTCCATATTACAGCAAACCAACACAAGAAGGTATTTATCAGCACTATATGGCAATAGCAAACGTAAGCCCATTGCCGGTTATACTTTACAATGTTCCGGGACGTACCGGAGTAAGCATGAGTGCGGAAACTACGCTGCGGCTTGCACATGCTTCGGATAATATTGTTGCTAC
>CAYHDA010000117.1:0-12429 GCA_964355145.1 uncultured Mariniphaga sp. | reverse complement strand
GGGAAATTCACCAACTTTCTGCAGTTCACCTGTAAGCGTGTTGAAAGCGAGAATTTCTTTAGAAAATCCTATGTGATTTGACAAAAACTGATCTTTTTCATTTAGTAGTCTCTCCTTTTCGGTTCCATCCGGAGTTTTGGAAATTAAATCATTAATCAGCTCTGTCTGATTGAAAACGATCCCTCTATCTCCTCCTAAAAGTATGATCCAGTGATCGCCGAACGAAACGCCTGTACCTGCTGAAAGTCCGAATGCAGGCTTGTCATTCAACTGAAGTGTTCCGGCTTTGATCCATTTATTGGATGATGGCGCATATTTCCAGATATCAGTAAGAAAAACGGAGGTTATACCTGTTTTATTCCTTCCTCCCAGCACATAAATACATTCCTCCTTGCCATCGCTCTGACTGACAACCACGGCATGCGAAAGTGGCTGAGGCAATACCGGAAGGTTTGTCCATCTGATGTCATTCGTCGCAAGATCTAGGCTTAGGAAACAATCAGCAGCGCCCTTTGAATCAAGGCCTCCGGCAACAAATAACTTTGAGCCAATGAGTGCTGCTCCTGAATTTGAAAGTGCAACGGGCAATGCCGGCAACATTTCCAAATTAACCGAGTCACCATCGGTGAAAATCCGAAATACATCCTCAAGCTTTTTGTTCATATCTTCCCCCCCGATACAAATAAAACCCTTGCCGGCCGGCACATTGGCGCTGTAGGCCATTGGCTGAGGTAACCGTTGCCGGGATTGCGACCAGTTTAGTGAGTTGTCCTTTCCCATTGTAAGAACATAAATCTCGTCATGGTAAAGTTTTGTACCACCGCGCCAGGGAAGATGATCTTCAAAATTTGATCCTCCGGCTACAATGATGTGATTACCGTCACAACCCGATAACACACCGGCCAGACCAACCTGAATCTCCTTTCCTGCCGCAGGAGGCAGGTCAGTCAGCTTTTCAAATTCGATATTCATAGGCTTTGTTTCTGTTTTTACAGCGCCACAAGCCGACAATAAGAGCAGCAGGATAATGGACTGTATTCTCATACTGAACTATTATTTTGAGAATAGATTTTCCATTTTCAAGGCCTTCACATCATCCACAAATTCTTTATACTTAACGGAATTCATATTTTGAACCGGCAGGCGAAATTCGCCACATTCCATTCCAATATAACGCATGTATGCTTTTCCTGTTGCAATACCGCCATATTTCCCCAAAAGTCTGATCATATCGATTGACATTTGCTGAAGCTTTCCGGCTTCTGCCAGATCGCCCCTGTTAAAAGCATCAATCAGCTGGTTGTAAAGAGGGGCAGCATAATTGAAAGTACTGCCAATACCACCCTTCGCTCCAAGCACGAGTGCAGAAAGCAGGTTCTCATCACGACCCCAAAGCATATCAAAACGGCCATTTTCAAAATTCATACAGCTCAGAAAATCCATAAAATCTTCATGCGTATATTTTATTCCTGCCAGATTAGGAATGATCGGGGATGCTTCCTTCAAAAAATCAAACATTGCAATGTTTGAACCGGTCAGTACGGGTATATGGTAAAAGTAAACGGGCATTTCAGGAACCGATTCGGCAATTAATGCACAAAATTCGGCAAGCTGGCGGGGTCCGGCCGGTTTAAAATAATACGGAGCAAGGATTGCAATGGCATCAATACCGTTTTCAGCTGAGTGCTGTGCACTTTCGATGCATTCCTTGTAGCATGTACCTCCAACCAGGTTAATGACTTTGACGGTTTTTTTAGTGCGTCCCATTTCGGCCCACCGTTCTGTGGTCTTTCTTTTTTCTTCATTGGTAAGTGAAACTCCTTCGCCCGTTGAACCATTAATAAAAGCTCCAACTACATGATTTCTTTCCAGAAAATTATAGTATTCCGGAATTTTATCATACATAACTTCATCTTTTTCACTCAGTGGAGCGAAAGGGGCTGCAATCAATCCTTTAATCTTTTCCATAATTAAATTTAAGAATATTTTTATTATAATTCTGTTTCAAATGTCGATGCAGGGAATCCTGATTCATTAACCAGATTCCCACGCGAAAATGGCTTCCAGCCATATCGCACTTTTTCAACGTGATTTTCTGTGGTGTAAATTATTACTTCTTCACCCTCAATTTTTGCCTGAGCCGGCATGAAAATTCCATCAGAGCCTGCAATTTCAAATTCACGGAGTGGCAAATTATCCGAAGATTTTAACTGACCGGCATGATTGAACACAATGCTTACACAGTTGTCTTTTTGTTTTATTTCCTTCACTTCAGGGCCGGAATAAATATTTTTTTGCCTGTAGGCATTTGCCAAAGCCAGTTTCGCAAAACGTTCCCCAACTTCTCGTTTTCGTTTCGGATGAACATTCAGTGAATCACCCAGATCGCTGGTAACTACCATTCCTGTATTAGGAACCAAATGACTTAACTGACGCTGAACATCCCTGAAGTATGGCCATGAAGGTCTGTTTAAACTGGATAATTGAGCAAAATAGAATGGCAATGCTGGATTACCAAAAGCCTTTCTCCATGATTCGGCCAAAGCAGGAAATGCATTCCTGTAGTGTTCGGGATTGTGTGTATTCGACTCACCCTGGTACCAGATTGCACCTCTGACGGTTAATCCTGCAAGTGACTGGATTCCTGCCTCATAAATATACGCCGGTTCAAAAGGATGGCGTTGAACATTATTATTGCTTAATGAAATATTTAACCTTGCGCGTTCGCGGCACCAGTCCATTATAAAATCATTCACTTTCCATTTATTGAGGGCATCAACCAAAATAGGATTAAATTCAAGTGTTTTCCGGTCGATGAAAGCCTCAATCGGTGCTCCTCCCACACTAACCTGGATTAATCCTACCGGCACATCAAGTTTTTCATTCAGCATCTTCCCGAAATAATAACCAATGGCTGAAAAATCAGATGCATTATCAGGTTTACAAACCTCCCATTTCCCTTCAAAGAATTCAAGTTTATTTATTTTCTCCAATGCCAAAGTGTCCCATTTCTGTTCATCCGGCCTGACGATACCCTTCAGATTAAATAACCGGATATTTGAGTTATGTGCATTTGAAACATCAGATGTGGCATTTGCCGCATCTTTCAATGGAAATTCCATATTTGACTGACCGGCACAAATCCACAATTCTCCAACAAGAATATCGCTTAGTACAATTGGTTGCCGGTTACCGGTTGTCACCTTAAGCTGATATGGACCGCCGGCAGGTGCAGCTTTAAAAGTCAGGCTCCACGCTCCGGATTCGTCAGCAACGCATTTTTCGGTTTGCTGATTGAAAGTGCCAGCTATTTCAGAACCCGAATCTCCTTTACCCCAGACAATAATTTTAGCTTTCTGCTGAAAGACCATATGGTCCATAAAAACCGGGGCGAGTTTTAATCCGCCACTATTTCCTGTAATATATTGAAAAACAGTCTTTGCAATAATTCCGGCACCATTTTGATCAGGATGAATGGCATCTTTAAAAAGATCGGGATGGGAATAGAGAGGTGTGTGCAAATCAATCAGCCCGACATGAGCTGCTTTTGCAATGCGTTCAATCTCATCCTGTATCTGCCAAAACCAGTCGCGCGTTCCGGATTTAAATCTCGGATGTCCACTAAAAATCGGTGTCATCCGGCAAATGAATATTTTCGGCAATTTGCTCCCCGGACTCTGAAATGATTTTATCAGATTCAAATAGTCAGAAATAAAATCCTCCCTGAAATTGGGCCAGTTTCTTGGATCAGTGTCATTTAGTCCTAAATGAATGATTACCAATTGTGGCTTAAAAGCTAAAGCACGCTGATATTCGTCTGTCAATACATAGGGATGATGCCCTTTACCCAGCAAAGTTGCACCACTAACTCCAAAATTTTCAACCAGATAAGAAGATCCCAAAAATGCCTGCAATTGTGCCGGGTATGATTGTGATTCCGGATTTTCAAGGCCAAAACCTTTGGTCACCGAATCTCCGATACAGGCTACCCGTATTTTCTGGTCAGAAGTCTGGCTGAATCCAAACAGTGAAAACACCATCAAGATAGTGACCATCAAATAACCTATAGAAAACCTGTATCTCATTGTTTTTGAATTTATTTACTTCTCCGAAGAAAATCTGAGTCCTTCAATTTCTTTTACCTGATTATTTTCCATTCGTACCGGAACAAAGGTGAACATCCATTTCCATGAATTCTCGCCCTGCGGCACTTTTAGTAAAACGGTATTCCAGCCTTTTTTTAAGGTAATATTAGTTGGTTGTCTGAAAAAATAGTTTTCATCTGAGAATGGAATTTCCTCCGTTTTTTCAGGTAATCCCGGATTTTTCCAGACAGGGGGTTTAATAATTTCTCCGTTTATCCAAACTTTAGGATTTGTGGTATGCCATTGACCTTTTATCGGGAATGGGCCTCCCCGACGTCCTCCCGATCGGGACCAATCTTGAAATCCTATCCAGCAACCCACTTCCTGATCCTTTGGTGACCAGATTTGGGTTGCAGCATAAACGGTTCCTTTTTTTTCTGAAAACCATGAAGGGAATCCAAAGAAATGCCGGATGTGAATGGTTCCACCATAATAGGGTCCGGTCCAGGTATAATTTCTCCCGTCAACCGGGTAATCCAATCTGATTGAATCTTCAACCGGAAATATTTTATTTACATCATTCTGATTATTAAACGGACCAATTATTTTCCAGCAAATCTGTGATTGTTTCACATATGGGAAAGGTTTATCCTGAAAATAGCGGTCACGATGAATGATCAGTCTTTCTTCAAATTCCTGAAACTCCTTGTACAGCGGATTTTCAGGCAAAGGAAGTTTTGCAAGGTAATTTTCGCCAGGATCTTTAGGCTGGCCTTTCCATGAAGTCTCGCTGTAAGTCAACATTCCCGGATAAACCGGATTCTGCCGGAGGATATTGTATTCATCACTGACATTGTTATCGTTCCAACAGCAAAGAATTCCGCCTAACCGCATGGAATCGCCGTGAGCAGCGCCGCAAATCCGGTCAAAATAAAGCTGGCTGACTCCTGAAAGCGGGTCAAGGTGGTTGAGGTAATTGAGTCGGGAATCAATGTAGCGGTGACCATCTTTGGGCTTCCCTGCTGACGACCAAAGTTGTGTTATGGAAGTATTGTCATTTTCGATATGCTGACCGGGGCTCCAGACTATTACTTCTCTGTTGTGAAGCCTTACCCGTTGCTCCAAAGCTGAAAGAAGTCCGGGTTCAGGTTTTTCATTTTTATGCCAGACTTCGTCGGTTCCCAGATGGATGTATGGCATTTTTTCTTTGGGAATCAGGTTACACAATTCGTCAATTAAATCGAGCAGAATTGATTTGACTCGCAGATCGCTCATCGAATCAAGGGCAAATCCCTTTCGGAATGCTTCACAATGTCCGGGAATATCAAATTCCGGGATCAGTGTGATATATCGGTCGCTGCAATAATTGACAAGCTGACGGAAATCTTCCTGAGAATAATACTTTCCGGGCCAGCGACTCATCGATGAGGCAGCACTTAATTGCGGATATTTTTTGCTTTCCAGCCGCCATCCGGGATTGTCGGTGATATGGAAATGAAATACATTGAATTTGTAAGCTGCCATCACATCGATTTGTTCTTTCAACATGGGTAGCGACTGAAAATTACGGCCAACATCCTGCATAAAACCACGCAAACCAAATGCGGGCCAGTCTGTTATTCTGCAACCTGCAATAAACTCCTGTCCGTTTTTGTGATAGGTTAGCTGTTTAATGGTTTGCATTCCACGGAATATTCCCTTTTCGTTTTCAGCGATAAGCACTACTGAATCGGGATTAACGTTTAGCGAATAGGATTCATCATGATTTATGAGCGCCCCGGGAAGCCGTGTAACAATTCGCCGGACAAATCTGTCGTTAGTAAGGCCGGACTTAAAATCCAGACCATTCCATTCCAGGATCTGTGGCATGGGGATTAATGCCCGTTGATTGGATTGTTTCGGCTGACACAACAAATCCGAAGAAAGTAAAATAAGCAGAATCAACAGAGCCTCTGTTTTCATTGCCAACCGTGTTTTCAAATGTTGTTGCTGTTTCATAGCCATTATTTCAACCCTTGTCCAAGCAAATCAGAGACCTTAATTTTCTGGAAATAAAGCGCTTTAATGCCCTCATGCAAAATTCCAATTGTATTTTCATCCACCATGGTCAGGCACGAATATCCATAGCCTTCCGCTGCATTCAGTTCAGTCTGATAAGATTCAGGCCATGTTAAACCACCATCCAGGCTGGCTTTAACAGTCATATTGGTGCGTCCGTTTTTATTGTTTGGATTGGAGAAAAAGAGCACTTGCTTTATTTGACCATTTATATTCACATTCGCAGAAATGATGCTGGCCATACAGTTTGGTTCGGGCAGGGCTGAATTGGACGAAGGATGGGTAATCCATGTCTTGCCCAAATCGGTTGTTATTGCTACTGCGCGACCATTATTCATCCCTTTGTCTTTTCGGTTTCTGTCATCGCGCATATTCAGCATAAGGCTTCCATCGGATAACTGCACCACCTGAGCTTCGGTGGTATTTGATTTTGCACCGGTTCCGATTTGCCAGGAACTTCCGCCATCTTTACTGAAAACGATGGTTGAATGACAGGTATATTGTCCGCCGTCAATGGCTTTTTCGCCGGTATCAGCCTTGAATTGTGCCGGGAAAACCAGTGTTCCATCCGTCATAGTCATCCCTCGTCCGGGTCCCTGAAGCAACAACTGCCAGGCAGGGTTTTTTATTTGCTGCGTAATATTAACAGGTTGCGACCAGGTTAGGCCGTCATCGGTACTTTTCACAAGCAGAAACTGACCGGTCTCATCCGGTTTCATCCCTGGTTTTGAAGCCCTCCAAAGTACTTGATCCGGTGCGGAGCCACTCATCCAAAGGGCTGCCACCCAGATTGTGTTGGTTTTATCATCGTAAAGGACACAAGGGTCACCGACACCGTTCAGATTTTGTGGCCGTCCGCCCCATTCACCCATGTCCATGATTACCTTCATTGGCTGCCAGGTTTGCCCGCCATCAGTGCTTCTGCTCATTCCAATGTCGATATCTTCCTGTAAATCTTTACTGTTATTGTATCGGTTGTCGTAAACAGCGATCAGCGTACCATTTTTAGTGGTCGTCAATCCGGGAATACGATAGGTGTCAACCTGATCTTGTCCGGCCGCCCTCAGAAGCAGCGTTGGCCGGTAAATAAATTTCGATTCAGGCAATACCTTAATTACCTGATTATCACTAAATATGAGTTCCACATCCTGAACACCGAAGCTTTGTGTGAGCAAGGCGTTGTTTTGTAATGTAAAATTAAGATCGAAGGAGACCGGACCTGTTGTCATCAACGTTTTTCCGGTGACAGACACAGTCAATCCTGTCTTATGAGTATTTCCAAAGATCGGGTTATCCAATCCTGTTCCCTTTGCCACAAGCGAGGAAATGCAGTCTGTTTCACTGCCGGGTGAAAAATTGATCACGATTTTCTGAAGGAATACTTTTTCTGCTCCTTCAGAAAATTGAAATTTAACCGAATAAAGTAAAATATCTGTCTTTCCTTTCATTGCCGGAGTTCCTGATGGCAGAAGCTGCACGTTTGAAATCCTGGCAGGATTAATATCCAGAGGGATACTTTTAGTGCCATGTGCAGAGACGACCAGAAAAATCAATAGGATTAAAATCTTTTTCATGACAGATGATTTATTTTATTTCGGGAGATGATTTTGTAAATTCAGAAGAAAAGAGGCTGCCAAAACAGCCCCTCTTCTCATTTACTAAAAATACTACAAAGAAAATTAATATCGGCTTTGTATAATGATTCCGAACATCATTTAATTGGTTGGTTTGGCAGAAGGATACCCTGGCGTTTGATTAACCAGTGGATCATTCGTCCAGATCGCTTTATCGATTGGCCATAGAACCATATGCGATTTTAAAGTTTTATCCAATACACCAAAATTATGACTGGAGCTTTTAAAAACGAGTGGATCTGAGCCGTATTTCATTCTTCTTAAATCATACCAGGCTTTGCCTTCATGTACAAACTCCTTCATCCGCTCACTGAAGATGGCCAATTCATTTTTGTCTTTTGTTGAGTTGACAAAAGGAGTTGGATCACTGGCCGGAGCAAATGCGCGGTCGCGGATTTGCTTGATGAATGCTGAAGGATCGCCGCTTTCAGCATTTGCTATTTCCGCCAGCATAAGCAATCTGTCTGCTTCCCGGTAAATTGGCCAATCATCAGAAAAGTACCTTTTATTGGCACTTAGAGTTCCCAGAAATTTGACGAGCGCTGTATTTCTGACGTTAATCGCATATGGACTCTTAGTAACTTTATAGTAATCGTAGAATGTAGCGTTTCTCCTTTTATCTGCAACATCGTAAGATTTAAACAGCTCAAAAGTATAACCGTATCGTTGAATGACCTGCATCGCGTTCGGGGCGGCAATCACCAATGGATCCACCAGCAGCGGTCCGCTTGCAAGAGAATCTTTGTAGTGAAGATTATCAAAATTGAATGTAGAGTAAAGGTATTGTGAAACGGCGCTCATTTCAGCCTCGCCCACCAGGTAACGGATGGCAAAAATAATTTCACTGTTATTCTTTTGGCCGTATGCGAATACATTTGGAAAACTTGTCACCAAAGTGTTTCCGGTGACCGAGTTAAGCGCTGTTTTTGCTTCGGCCAAATCGGCTGTTGTACCATATACTTTTGCTGACCATAAATATACTTCTCCTTTAAGCATAAACGAGGCCTTGGGATTCCACTGGCTTTTATCGGCCGGACCTGTCTGAGTGCCAAATAAAGTTAACGATTTGGAAGCATCGGTTTTAATTTGAGCCAAAGTTTCGACCTCCGTTGATCTGGCTTTACGCAACAATACAGGATCTGTATTACCGTTCAGTACTTCGGGAACTAAACGCAGAGGAACACCGCCATAGGTGCGAATCAAGTGAAAATAGTAAAAAGCTCTTAATCCATAAGCCTGCCCAAGAAGATAGTTCTTTTTTGTTTCAGACAGAAAAGCCACTGCTTCTACCTTCTGAATGAAGAGATTGAGCTGTAAAATCGGACCGTAAAAACCAGCCCAGGAGGAAACCCCTGTTGAATTTTCGTCAATCCGTTGCTCTATGATTGGCAATTCATTCAACGAAGTACTCTGCCGATCAACATTACTGTAACCACCTCCACGTAATTCGCCCAAACGAAGAAACATAAACTGATTGTCTCTTAATTGTTTATGCATACCAACCATGAAATTTGTTACCTGAGCTTCATTCTGCCAAAAGTTACCATCACCAAAATAATCTTCCGGAGCGAGTTCGAGTGGCTTCTGACATGAAAAGGTTGCTGTTGCGAAAACTGCCGCCAGCAATAAAAATTTAATCTTTTTCATAATCCTCTATTTAGATAATATTGTAAATTTTATTAAAAAGTAATATCAGCACCAAGGATCAATTGAGTTGGAATGGTGTAGGCACCATTTTGATTTCCGGTACGTTCTGGAAAATTCAGCATTTTATTTGTCAAATATCCGAGGTTCTGACCTGTAACAGTTAATACCAGGCCTGACATTTTTACTTTTTTCAAAAGCGATGCCGGAAGATTATAGCTTAATGAAACTTCACGGAATGCCAGGTAGTTGGAGTTTTTCCAAAACATACTGCTTGGTCTGTCGTAGTTCTTTGTATTTAGCTGATCGGCCCATTGATATCTTGGAAACTGAGCATTCGGGTTAGCTGCTGTCCAGGTGTCATTTACGGCAGTTGTTGGAGAAAATTCACCCTGAAAACAGCCTAAAGCCCACATTTGCATTTGATCCATTTGAATGTGTCCCAAGGCGTAATCGAAGCGGGCAAGAAGTGTAAATCCCTTGTAAGCGATTGTCGAGCTAAAACCACCTGTCCAGCGGGGTATTTCCCGACCAAGAGAAACCATATCTCTGGTATCGATTGTATCGTTTTTGTCAATATCTTTCCAGATCATATCTCCCATTTGCGTTGGTATCCATCCACCGGCAAAATTTAACCCTCTTTGGGTCATCAGTGCCTGACTGGCAACACGCTTTCCTGCCGAAGCGCCATACCATGCCTGACCGGCAGCCAGATCAATCTTATTGTATTTAGTCAGATCATCCGCATTTCTGATGATTCCTTCACTTACAAATCCAAATACCTGACCCCATTCCTGACCTTCCTGCAAACCACCAGCCCAGATAACCTGTCCGGCTTTGGGATCATAAATTTGCTGACCACCCTGTCGGTTGTTTTGATTTCCATTATAAGGAAGTTTCAGAATGATGTTTTTATTCCATGATCCGTTGGCGCTAACCTGCCAGCTAAAATCCTTTTTCTGGATTATTTTGGCTGTAACTTCTAATTCGAATCCTGTGTTTTTCATGCTGCCATTGTTAGTGCGCACGCTCGAAACTCCTGATGAAGTAGGCAGTAAAACACTGGCTATTTTATCGGTTGTGATTCTGTTGTAATAGGCAACGGATGCATAAATCTTGTTGTCGAAGAAGCCCATATCGGTGCCAAGTTCTACAGTATTGGTTTTTTCCCATTTCATATTTGGATTGGCAATACCCGATTGTAAAAATCCGATAGTACCGGAATAGGCTGTTTGGGAACCATAAGCCCCTTGCAATTCATAGGTTCCGATTCCTCCGACATTACCATTTTTACCCCAGCTTGTTCTCAATTTCAAATAAGAAAGCCAGTCTTTAGATGATTCCATGAATTTTTCTTTATGAATCAGCCATCCACCCGATAAGGCGGGGAAGGTACCGTATTGATTATCTCCTATTAACCTTGAATAGCCATCTCTCCTGACAGTGAAAGTCAGAAGATATTTATCATCATAATCATAGTTGAACCTGCCAAAACCGGACATAATCCGTTCTCTGGAATGCCATGAGTCGGTACTTCTCGATTGAGATGTTGCATTATTAAGAGTCAAAGCCAGATCCTGAAAGTCTTCTGTAGGTGCAAGTGAACCACCTGCATAAACTCCTTTGTTGTATGCATCGTAAAATTCGAAACCAGCCATCGCTGATATATTGTGCTTTTCTCTGAATTTGGTTTGATAATTGGCTATCGCATTATAGGTTTGTCTGATTGTACGGTCAAAGCTTGAGGAGGCATCCCTGTTTCTGTTCCAACCGGTATTCACATTGGTCAGACTCATGATTCCCGTTCTGAAATCCTTATTGAATGATTCATTAAATGATTCATCATACATCATTAATGCGCTTGCTTTTATATACAAGTTCTTGGCCAGATCAATTTTGAATGATTGGCTTAAAGACAACTTATCCGACTGATAATCCCTCTTGTATTTGTCGATGTTAAAGGCAGGATTTCCATCACTTGCGTCACGTCCAAGAATTAATTCTCCTTTCATGTTAGTTCCGCGCATTGTCGGAGGAGCAGAAAGCATTCTTGCCCAATAGTTTGATTCTCCGTTTGTAAGCGACTGGTCTCTCCATTTTGCCATGGCAAACTGTACTCCGCTTTCTGATGTCAGCCAGTCTTTGATCTTATAATCACCGTTAAAACTGAAATTTATTCTGCGGTAAAAGGTGGCCAGCGATAATCCGCCTTCATCGTAATAGCCCAGATTCGCAAAGTATTTACCCCTATCGTTGCCACCGGTAAAGCCGATGTTATAATCCAAGGTAGCTGCCACGTTATTTAAACCATAATCGCCATAGTTGAAATCCTTGTAAATCAAATCATAATTGGTTCCTGCAGGATCATAATTTCCTGATGCATTGGTTTTAATCGGGTCTTTCATTTGCTTCCAACCAGGTTGACTTACCAATTCCTGTGTCACATTATCGAGTCTCATTACGCTCCAGATGGCTCTGGAATCGTAATTACCATCCAGAACATTTCCTGACGCATCTTTGTACATATTTCCCGTGCCACGCGGACCAACTCCGGCAACGTTTGAGGCTCCGAGGGTTCCGTTTTTAATAGCCTGTTCAGCACCCAGCCGGGCCCATTTGACGTAATCCCCGCCATCAACAAAATCATAAGGTACATTCAGATAATTATATCCGTGTTTTATCTTTACATTGATCGCGGAAACGCCGGCTTTTCCTTTTTTGGAAGTAATGAGAATAACTCCATTGCTTGCTCGTGCTCCATAAATGGCAGTGGCCGAAGCATCCTTAAGGACCTCTATACTCTCAATTTCCTCAGGATTAATATCACTCAAAGAGGAACGAATCTGCCCATCCATAATAATGAGCGGACTGCCACTGCCGTCAAAATTGGTACCTCCCCTTAGAATAATTGATGGCACCGCGCCCGGTCTTCCGGTGGCAGTTATTACCCTCCCGGGCGAGCAATTGGTTCGAGAGTTTTCGGACGCTGGAAAATTTCAAACGATTGT
>CAYHDA010000116.1:0-12443 GCA_964355145.1 uncultured Mariniphaga sp. | reverse complement strand
TGCCCCTTCAAGAAGGATTCTTTTCATCATTCTGATCTCTTCCTGATAATATTGAGATTTGATCTTATCGATAAATTCAACAGCTGTCGTGTCGTTTTCAATGGCATTGTAAAAATTAGCCAATTGCCTGTAAGTTGTGATCTTGGTCATCACATAATCCCGAAGTTTTTCTGCCGGATCAATGTCTTTTTGAAGCACTTTCGAAAGCTCCTCCCGAAGAATATCGGCCTCCTTTTGGATAACTTCCTGAAAAAGATCCTCTTTGCTGTTAAAATAATAATAAAGCGAACTTTTGCCCTTTCTTACAGCATTTGCAATATCATCAAGAGTGGTTTTTTTATATCCAAATTTGCTGAAGATCTCCTGCGCTATTTTAAGAATATTCTCTCGTACTGCATCTCTTTTTATGTTGCTGCTCTCAATATTCATAATAGAATGTTAATAAAACGATCGGGTCAAATATAACTATTTTAGACAAATATGGAAAACTTCACTAAATACGTTATGTAAAGGTAAATAATTTGAGTGAATTTTCATGCAAAGAGTTTATACTCTGACAGGATGAAGTATCCTGTCAGAGGCAATCTATTATATATAAACGATTAGGGTATTATTAAAATATTCCATTCAGAACCCAAACACCACGGTCATCATGAGTCAAAACCCGGTAAAACAATGAAATATTATCAGTTCTGGTTCATTTCTTACGAACCGTTTGCACCTGCAGAACCGATGCAAATTTGAACAAATAAATCGTTCAACCACCTGCTTTAACGAATTTTTCACCAATGACTTGGTAGCTGACTGTCTTTTACCAACAGATGTAGCTATTTTATCAATAGGTGTAGGTGTGACGATTTGATTTCAGTTGTTTTTCAGGAAATTTATAAAGCCGGGATATTTTCGCTCTGAGATTTTAAGTTGTGTCTTTTCATTGGCAACATTATGGTTCAATATGCACATTTTCGTAGAAGATTTGATGTGATCAATAAAATTACGATTTATGATATGGGCATCGTGAATTCTAAAAAAAGTCTCTTTGGGAAGCGCTTCTTCAATCTTCTTCAAATGCAAAGTAACTAATTTAAATTCAACACTATTACCATCAAGGTATACTTTTGTGTAAGCTCCGTCAGCTTCACAGTAGATAATTTTTTCAGGTGAAAGGAAATGTATTTCGTCTATACATTTAATCAATATCTTACCGCTTTTCTGAGCAACAAAATCACCGTGCAAAGCTGCCAGTTGCTCGTGGCTCAAAATCCGCTCCTCTGCTTTGGCAACAGCGCGTATAAGATCTTTAGGCATTATCGGTTTGATGAGATAATCAATTGCATCGAGCTTAAAAGCATTTAATGCAAATTCATCATGGGCAGTAATGAAGATCAGATGCTGATGATTGTTTTCCAACCGCTCGAAAAGGGTAAATGCATCCATATCGCCAAGCTGAATATCCGAAAATACCAGATTGTGCTTTATTTCCGGCAGTATATTCAACGCCATGTTGCCGGAATCAAGTAATGCGACAATTTTAATGCCTGGACAATACTCTTGAATCA
The DNA here is from genome assembly GCA_964355145.1 of uncultured Mariniphaga sp. Classification (GTDB taxonomy): domain Bacteria; phylum Bacteroidota; class Bacteroidia; order Bacteroidales; family Prolixibacteraceae; genus JAAFHB01. The sequence continues at coordinate 10,884 of CAYHDA010000116.1, read as the reverse complement.
TCAGGCACAGATTTTTGCTCAGTAAGGGATCATCTTCTATAATAACTGCTTCAATCATAATGCTTTTTTACTGAAGGTAAATTTTGAATATTATTACGTTCTGAATTTGACTGGGACTTCAGTCTTGACAAAAATTTCTTCTTTGGTATTTACAAACCTAACAAAAAAAAATGAAATGATTTACACCCGTTTCTTTAACGTATGGATTTGGGGGTTTATCGTATTTAAACAATTTCTGCGGATTAAATTTTCAGCTTATCCTTTAAATTATTATATCCTGCTTTGCTTACTTTAAGTTTTGCCCCCTGTTTCGTTAACACAATCCACGATTCTTTTTCATATTGCTGAATCTCCGAAATTGACGAGATATTCAATAAATAAGAACGATGAATCCGAATAAACTTTTGCTCGTCGAGATGCTGTTCGAAGAATTTCATCGTTTTTTGTTTCATAAAATGACCATCCTCACAGTATATCATTACAAAATCGTCTTGTGATTCAATATAATGGATTGATTTCACAGGAATAACCTGAATTTTTCGGCCCGATTTTACTACTATGCGATCTAAAATCCCTAACTTTTCATCATGCGTTTCAATCAATTTATTGAATTCATAGGGTGAAGTTTTACTTTTCAGCTTCTCAACTGCTTTGTTTAGTGCAATAACAACTCTTTCGTAAGGGTACGGTTTGAGCAAATAATCGATCGCGTTTGCCTCAAAAGCACGGATTGCAAATTGATCATAAGCCGTAGAAAATATGATCATTGGGGGAGACTGAATTAATTCCAGCATTTCGAAACCCGTAATTTTCGGCATCTGAATATCCAGAAAAACCAAATCCGGGTTTAAGTCCTGGATTGCAAGGACGCCCTCAAATCCATTGGAGCACTCGCCCACCAACTCTATCCGATCGTCCTTTGAAAGGTAATGACGCAACAAATCACGGGCAAGAGGCTCGTCATCAATAATTAATGTCTTTAATCCATTCATCAGAAGATAATTTGTTTTTAAATAAAGTCAATTTTATGATCAGGAATTACCAATGTAACCTTAAACTGTTCTTCTCCATGCTCAATATGGAGAAGGCTGGAGCTTCCATACAAAAGTCTTAGCCGATCGTTAATATTTGCGAGTCCGACACCTTCTCCTTTAAGAGGAACTGAATCCTGATCCAAATCATTGATCACAATAATTTCTATTCCATCGGGTAATTTTCGGGCTTTAAGGATTATCGCAACAGGCCTTGATGCCTCATAGACTCCATATTTGATTGCATTTTCAAGAATGGGCTGGAGAATCAAATTAGGAATTAAATGACTGTTACATTCATTCGCAATGTCGAACCGGTAATCCAGATTTTCTCCGAATCTGATCTTTTCAATTTGTAAATACAACCCAATATTTTTAAGTTCATCTTCCAGAGTTACCATCTCGTCCTTCTGTTTTCGAAGCGAATAACGCATGAATTCAGAGAGTGAGATCACCATCTCATGCGCCTTTTCAGGATTAATTAAAGTGAGTGATGCAATCGAATTCAAACAATTAAACAGAAAGTGGGGATTAATCTGGAATTTCAATGCACTTAGCTGTGCCTTTCGAATCTGATGCTGTAATTCGGCTTCCCGTAATTGTTTTTCGCGATTTTTTTGGCTGTATATTGATGTATAATAAAAGCTTACAAGAACGGCATAATAGAACAAACCTCCTAAAATACGGGCAGCCATCTGATGATTCAAATAACTTAAATACAACTCATTGTTGAGCAAAGTTTTCACAATGAGTTCTGATGACTTAATCCATATGAGAATAAAAATCACTGCTGCCGCTATATGATTTGCAATGGTAGGAATAACTGCAATTTTCTCAGGATCGTTGTATCTTACCACGTACCAAATGGCCATTCCTAATATTCCGAGTACTGTGCCAAAAGTTAAGCCATCGACGAAAGCAACAGTTACAGGCAGTATTTGAATATAAATATTAAATACTGCCTGTAAAACGCCTGTTGCAATTGGAAAAAACCAATAGGTAATCCCTGAAATTTTGTTTGCGGTTACGGGATGTTCCATTAATTATATGTTATGGCATAGTCGTTACTTCACCGCCTCCAAAGATGCAGGTACCTTTTATCACTACAATTTTTCCGGATGATGTTCTTGAGATAACTGAAGCACTTCGTTTGTCTTCGAAGCCTCCAAAGACAGAGACAACCTCAACTTTGATATTCCAGTCTTCAGGAACGATGATTTTAGTGCCTCCAAAAATAGTGGCCACATCAATTACGCATCCTTCAACCGGCTTCGAATAAAGAAGATTAACTTTTGATCCACCAAATATTGAGGTGATTTTGCCGCCCTGGAAAGTATCAGTAACCACCGATATTCTTCTTCCACCAAATATTGCAGTCTCATCGATAAAATCGGTTGATTTTTGGGAATCGACGGCACCATGAGGAAGATGAAATCCGGAACGGGGCCGCCTCCATTGAAGAATCAGAGAAACTCCAATAAGTACAATTAAAGCAGGCCAGAAATTTTCCCTCAGGTTATCAGGCACATCCACCAGGAAGAATAGGCCAATACCAATAAGTACAATTGCTGCTGTGTAGGCTCTCCGTGCAAGATTAAACAGACCTAGAACGATCAGTAACATCTGCCAGCTGATCAGGTACCTTGAGATTTCATAATCGAGCCATCCATAATTTCTGGCTATCAGGACAGCTCCAATTGCGACAAGGATAATTCCCATAAATGTCCGGGAATCGTAGTTTCTGTTTTTGTGCCTGCCAAAAGTTACACTATTCTGATCAGGCGTTTCGTCGTACTTAATCATTGTGTTTGTTTTTTAGTTGTTTATTTAAAATAGATTTTAAACTCACACAAAACTAATACGGCTGATGTCTGATAGAAATCATGAATCGGCGAATGGTATTCTATTATCGGTAAATGGAGAAAATCAGGCGCCGGCACCACGTCCGGAAGCATAAATCATAGAACGTAATTCAGAATTCAGCTTCTTTTCATTGATTAAATCTTCCATTTTAAGGTGCATTCTGTAGCGCCAAAAATGCTGAGCGATTGCAGGAACATTAATCCTTTCCCCTTCCGTATTATCCCACCTCAGCCGGCCATCCATTGCCAGAAGATCCTGAATAGGGAATATTGCCCACATAGCGGGAGAGTACAGGTGCATGTTCAGGATATCGCGCGCTACCCATGGTTCCATAAAGTGAGGATACTCACCTTTTTGACCCATTACAGATCTGAAGAATCTTTCACTGTGAACACGATCTTCCTCCCACCACCCCCGAAGGGTAGACATATCATGTGTGGAAGTTGAGCAGACTGCCAGATAAGGCGCATCAGCCGGATGTGCGAACTCGATTCTGGGATCTTTTGGCATTCGTTGTATTTCAAGACTTAGAATACCCAAATCATGCATTACACCAGGAACACAGTCGGGAACCATTCCCAGATCTTCGCCGCAAATAAGCATCTTAGTTGATTTCATTATCTCCGGCAATATCCACTGAGCCTGCTTTTTCCAAAAATCTTCATGACGGCGATAGAAAAAATCGATATAGAGTTCGTCTAACGCATACCGCATTTCCGCTTTTAAATTGAGGTACGAATTGGTATTTTGGAAAGCCACCCTTGGATGAAATAAAGTAGGGTGGTAAGGATCTCTAAGAAAGATAACTTCAGCAATTAAGGCACAAAGACCATCGCGGATCCGGGTTTCTTTTCCTGTAAGCTCCAGTCCTTTTTTTGAAGATTCAAAATAATCCCATACTTTACGCTGTGTATTAAATGCAGGCTTCAAATTGTATTTAAAAGGCTCATATTCAGTTAAATAAACTGTCTTTACTTCATCAGTTTCTTCACCAAAAAGTTCCCAAAGAAAGTAGTCGCGTATGTAAGGTTTGGTAAACCGCTCTTCGTTAAAAATAATTCCACTGTCAATAATTTCGTCGCGGCTAAAGGGCAGTGCCGGCCTGAAATGTCCCAAAATTCCCTGTACCTGATTCACCGGAATTTCCCATATTCTGAAAAAACCAAGGATATGGTCAATGCGGGTAGCATCAAAATAGCGAGACATCTGTTGCAATCGGTTATTCCACCACGAAAAATTATCCTCAGCCATTTTTTCCCAATTATAGGTTGGAAAACCCCAGTTTTGGCCCAGATCTGCAAATTCGTCAGGAGGTGCGCCTGCCTGCTGATCAAGATTAAATAAATCGGGATGTGTCCATGCCTCAACACTGTCGGGACTAATTCCAATAGGAATATCTCCCTTTAGAACAACACCATTATCCCTGGCATATTCTGCAGCGTCAAATAATTGTTTATGTGCATGATACTGAATAAAATAATGCACTGCGATATCAGCATAGAAAGCTTGATCTTCGGAGCATAATTTATTGACCTCCTCCTCGTTGTAGGTATAATATTCAGTCCATTTCCTGAAATTCGCTGTTTTATATTTATCGCGGAGGTAACAAAAGGCCGCATAAGGAACCAACCATGATTTATTTTCGTCAAAGAATTTAAGGAAGGGAGGATCTTTCAGAAAAAGCTCGCTCTGCTGATCGAATATTAGTTTAAAATATTTTGATTTAACCTTATGAATATTGTCATAATGAACTGTTTCAAGCGCATCAAAACCAGCCAGTGCTTTCATAAATCCAATCATCAGATTTTCATCTTCCAATACCCCAATCTTTGTGATGTTTAAATAAACAGGATGGAGTGCTATGGTGGAGATCGATTTATAAGGATAAGTATCGATCCATGAATGAGTGGCGACAGTTTCATTTAAAGGCAGAAGCTGAACCAGTTGCAAGCCTGTAAGTTTTGCCCAGTCCACCAGCTTTTTGATATCAGGAAACTCACCTATTCCACCGCTTTTTTCAGTCCTCAATGAAAATATAGGAACTGCTACACCGGCGCCTTTCCAGCGGGTTATTGGGAATCGAAAATGTTCGTCCGTATGGATTTTCAGACTTTTCTGATCCTTGCATACATAATCCCGAATTAGCCGGTTACTTCCCTGTTCCCAGACAACGATCTTTTTTGTTAACGTATTAACGATAACATATTTAAATTGAAGCGGAAATTTTAGTTTATCTGCATCAATATCGATGGTCCATAAAGGGTACCGGTCATCATTAAGAAGAAGCGCGTCCTCTTCCATCCAATTTCCGAGAATCAGTTGATCTCCAAGAATTCCAACTCTGCAATCCGGACTTACTTTAGGAACGTGAATTTGAATTCGTAAAGTTCTGGCAAAGCTGGTTTTAAAATTGAATTGGGAAGGCTTTGATTTGCGCTGCATCAAAACCTTAGTAAAGGCGGATGAGGATAATGCAGTATCAGATTCGCGCCTGGATCTCCAAAAATCACGGCACCTCACCTCTCCTAATTCACTTTCAGTCGTATCGAGCAAACGATTTTCTCCATCCTCCCAAATTAAAACCCCTTCCTGATCCTTAACCAGGTATTTGTATTCAAGTTTTCTTCCTGAAGGAAAATCAGATACAAGCTCCCATTCTCCGGAAGCATTATTTGTGAGAGGTAATGAACGCAAGGGATCCCATCCTCCAAACTCATCGGCAGATCCGGAAATATAAAGCGATTGCCCCCAAACTGTCTGATAATCAATCTTAAATGATACTTTCATTTTTTCTCCTTTCTGAAGTCGTTAGTGACTGTCTAATTCTTAGCGGGTAAAAAACAGTATTTTTCTATCACTTTAATCAAAAATCTTTTGTGAAAATCTTTCTGAAATCGTAAACCTTAGTGATTGATTACACGTTGTAATATTATCAAATTTATTTCGTATAAAAAATGCTTAAATCACTTGATTTTACATCGGCTCCTATTCCTTCCCTGATCCGAAAATTAGCTGTTCCGGCGAGTGTCGGGTTTATGTTTAACACACTTTTTAATGTAGTAGATACTTACTATGGAGGTCAAATTTCAACTTCGGCCCTTGCTGCCATGTCACTAACTTTTCCTGTCTTTTTCATTATTCTGGCAATGGGAATGGGAATGGGTACCGGGACAACAGCATTAATTTCACAATCTCTGGGAGCTGGCCGAAGCGAAGAAGCCGACAGATATGGGTATCAGGCAGTAACTTTTTCAATTATCAATTCTGTATTTCTTACTGTTTTTGGAATTATTATTGCCCCGTTCCTCTTCCGGATTTTAGGAGCTACCAGTGATTATCTTGATATTGCTGTCAAATATATGAATACAATCCTTTATGGGACGGTATTTTTTCTGATTAACAGCATCCTCAACGCACTGCTGAATGCAAGAGGTGATACAAAAACATATCGTAATTATCTGATCGCCGGATTTGTACTAAATCTCGTACTGGACCCCTGGTTTATCTATGGAGGATTGGGTTTCCCTGCTTTGGGAATCCGTGGGATCGGTTTTTCAACAGTCTTAATTCAGTTTATAGGTACGATTTACATGATTACCATTACCCGGAAGCTGAAAATTTTTAAGAATGCCCGATTCAACGATTTTATTCCTAACCGGAAATACTTTGGTGATTTGTTCGGTCAGGGATTTCCGGCCAGTTTGAATATGCTGACTGTGGCGATCGGAATCTTCGTGATCACCTACTTTGCGGGTCAATTTGGAAAGGAAGCAGTAGCTGCTTATGGAATTGCCACCAGAATCGAGCAAATTGCACTGTTGCCAACAATTGGTCTCAATATTGCCGCGCTAACATTGGCCGGACAAAATCTGGGAGCCAATCGCCCTGAAAGAATTCTGGCATCCTGGCGGTTAAATATCCGATATGGTCTGATGATAATTGTAATTGGGACCGGCGCAGTTTATTTTGGCGCACACCAGTTAATGAAGGCATTTACTGCTGATTTGAAGGTTATTGATATTGGAGTTGAATATCTGCAAATAGCCGTACTCTTCTTCTTCGCTTATATCTTCCTTAATATTTCTGTTTCGACCTTGCAGGGAATGAAAAAACCCTTATATGCCATTTTTGTTGGAGCATATCGCCAGTTTCTGATGCCATTGCCACTGTTCTTATTTCTGGCTCTTTACCTCGGATGGGGAACAAAAGGGATTTGGTGGGGAATCTTTTTTGTCAATTGGAGCGCAGCAATATTCACTTTTTATTATACACGGCGTCAGATTCTGAAAGTTCAGCACGCTAATCATCCTTAAATTTAAAGAAAAAGCAGCTTTTTATTTAATTGGACGATGCGCGATCCTTCACAATGGCCGGCCCTGGAATTGATTTCCCGTTCCATTCCAATGTTGTTCCTGCAGGAACGTTGATGGTGATTTTATCTTTTTCGACATCCACCCTGATGTCCCCGAACCTGGTAGGAACGGTTGCACTTGCCCAATTCAGCTGACCTAAATCCGGATTTACTGCAAACCGCCTCCAGCCATCCTCGAGGGGGATTAGGCCAATAATTCCGGAAGGGAGGAACGCGGCAGGTCCTGCACTCCAGGCATGACACAAACTTTTGGCATAGGGTCGATTATAAAAGCTATATTGCTCATTATCTGTTTGCTTTGGATTATAGGCTTCCCAAAAAGTAGTGGCTCCCCGCTCCAGCATACCTCCCCAGTAATCTTTTACCCGGTTTATCATTAACTGAATATTCCCGAGGCGGGAAAGCGCCATATTTTCAAATCCGGCCATATAGGGGGTTCCCACCTGACTAACTTCATCATTTTCAAGTATTTTTTTGATCCCCTTTAATTGATCTTTATTTGCTAAACCAGAGATGACTGCCAGAAAATTAGGATGTCTGGTTGGCGCACTTAGAGCGTCAGAATCGGGTCGCCAGCATTGACTTTTCTCACTCCACGCACATTTTATTAAGTTATTTTTTTGAATTATACTGCTGTTTTTCAGTTGTTTTTCAGTCTCCAAATCTCCCATTCGATGAGCTAATCTTGCCCCGCTCTCCTGCGCCCACCACCATAATATTTGAAGTGCCGTCCATTTTTTCTGGTCAACCCAATCAATAAATAACCAGCTTTTCGCCGGAATTATAAAACCGGAGGAATCGCATCGGGCAGAAAGTGAACGGAGGGTCTCCTGAATCCTCGCCCACTCGCTTTTTAAATGTGCAGGATCTCCGAAGTACAATTGGTAATGATCCTGAGCAATAATCCACCAAAGTGAATAATCAATGATCCCGTTAATGTCTTTTTCTTTAATTCCTGCACGACCTAAGGCGACCAGGCTTCTCCGCACCATCTCGCTGTCGTTGAATGCATAGGCATTACAAACCATACTCATTGCCAAATCACCGGTCCATGGTAAACGGTCGCGCTTGATGCCATCAAGTATAAAATCGTGCATGCACATGCGTAAAGTGTAAGCACTGTTCATCCAGATGCGGGTAAGGGTTGAATCGGAGCAGGCAAAAGCTCCCCGATAGGCCAACGGATAAAAAACAGCCTGACACTGTACCGTATCAATCTGCTTATTAGCAATGTATAAGTACCTAAATGCCAGAGGAAACCTGGATATCCAATACCCATTTTCTGCCTGAACCATTTCTGATGATTGCTCCAAAACAGTATTTAGGGTATCCAGTGCTTCGATTCTGGACTCACCAGCCACTATTTTGGGTTTTAGTGGATTTCGGATTTTAACATATCCGAATAATTCGCAGCCAAAATCAAATAATCTATTTTCAACGCTAACAGGTTGAAGAATCACAGTGGGATCTTCAAGCCGATGAGGTGGAACTCCCTGGAGGTTTTGGGGAAAAGGAGATGCCACTTGCCACTCTTGCGATGGCGACTTCCATTTCCACAATTTAATCCGGGTTGTAATCTTTTTATCTTCAATCAGTAGTGCCGGAAGCTCATTGGAAGAGATAAGGTCAAATTGTATTTCCTTCACCCCGATGTCATCCGTCAGGGGCAGTGAATGAAGGAGATCTGTTTCATTGAAATCAGCAAAAAAATGATTGTTTATAAATATTTTTCCATAACCTACGGCTCTGAACTTAATGGAATCAAGTTTTACCTCTCCCGCAGAATTCAGGCGAAATGAAGCCGAATTCCCGGGGATATGAAAATTACCCGGATAGCCCACCCTTAACTTTGCAGAATCCTTTCTTTGCATTAATAATCTGAGCCGCCAGCATTCGAGTTCGGCCGGTCCGTAAATCCATGAGGCAGCAGATTCGTTAATAGTTGAAAGTGGCCGCTTCTCATCTGAACAGTATAAAGGGTCGATAACTGCAAATTTTGATTTGTCATGCGCAATACTTTGACCCCACACATTGGCTTCAATCAAGGAAAACATCAGCAGGATGACTCCTGCCAATTTTCGGATGCTATTAAAATTCACAACAATCATTTTGCTGGCATGGAGGCTATTGCATTTATTTACAGATTTTCAGATCGCCAAATAGTCTGCGATTTTCCATCCTATTTTTTAGATCCGTCTTTCAACGACACGATCCTATTGAACACTAAATGATCTGTTGTAGTATCCGAATCGATATTAAAATAGCCAAGACGTTCAAACTGAAAACTATCCAGAGCCTTTGCATTTTTGACAAAAGGTTCTACAAAGCATTCAGTCAACACCTTTAAAGAATCGGGATTAAGAAATTCCAGCAGATCCTTGTCTTTATGACCTGCGGGATCGGGATCAGTAAATAACCTGTCGTATAAACGAACTTCGGCTTTAACTGCCTGATTGGCAGCTACCCAATGCAGTGTTGCTTTTACTTTTCGTCCGTCGGGCGAATTACCACCCTTGGTTTCAGGATCGTAGGTACAGTGCAGCTCAACAATTTCTCCCTGATCGTTTTTTATAACATCTGTGCATTTTATAAAATACGAATAGCGCAAACGTACCTCACGTCCGGGTGAGAGCCGATAGAATTTATTGGTTGGATTTTCCATAAAGTCATCCTTCTCAATATAAATTTCGCGCGAAAAGGGGACTTTTCGCTTACCCATACTTTCGTCTTCCGGATTATTTATCGCGTCCAATTCCTCAACCAACCCTTCAGGATAGTTGGTGATTACCACTTTAACCGGATCGATAACTCCCATCACCCTTTGGGCTCTTTTATTAAGATCCTCGCGAATGCAATATTCCAGAACCGCCACGTCAGTAACTCCGTCAACCTTTGTTATACCCACCATATCAGAAAATGCCCTCATTGATTCAGGGGTATATCCGCGCCGCCTCAAACCGCAAATGGTCGGCATTCTTGGATCATCCCATCCGTTGACATATCCTTCCTTCACCAGTTGCAACAACCGGCGCTTCGACATTACTGTATAGCTGATATTCAGTCTTGAAAACTCTATTTGCCTTGGCCGGTAGTCGCTGTCTTTTAATTCATCGATAAACCAATCGTAAAGCGGGCGATGGACTTCAGATTCAAGGGTGCAGATGGAGTGTGTAATTCCCTCCCAATAATCGCACTGACCGTGTGCATAATCATACATCGGGTAGATGCACCATTTATCGCCAGTGCGATGATGTGGCTGTTTTAATATCCTGTACATCAACGGATCACGCATATGCATATTTGGTGATGACATATCAATTTTAGCTCTTAAAACACAATCGCCTTCCTCATAGAAGCCTGATTTCATTTTAGCGAACAGATCAAGATTTTCCTCAGGTGATGTGTTACGATACGGGCTTTCGATACCAGACCGGGTTGGTACACCTTTTTGTTCACTGATGGTTTCCTGATTTTGAAAATCGATATAAGCTTTACCGGCTTTAATCAGTCTGACTGCAAACTCATAAAGCTTATCAAAATAATCGGAGGCATAATACAACCTGTCATCCCAGTCAAAACCAAGCCAGCGCACATCATCCTGAATAGAATCAACATATT
>CAYHDA010000115.1:0-12515 GCA_964355145.1 uncultured Mariniphaga sp. | reverse complement strand
TGGCATCGGGCGAAGTGGCTGCTCCCACGTCCCCCATCGCCCCATGACGCGAGTCAGGGGTGATAGTCAGAAACGGGACTGCCGTAGAGATCGGATTGTAACGTACCTCCTGGCCGGTTGGAAGTGACTGACCAGCAACCATCAAACTTGAGAAACATAAAAACAATAACGATATAACCCTATATTTTAGAAATCTGTTCATGGCCATAATTATACGTGATGACAATAATTTATCAAAGATGCAATTTAAAATTAATTAATTTAATATGTATAGAAAAAATGCAATAAATTGAAATAATGTGGGTTAAAGATTTTATAAACTGATTCTCCTCGCAAAAAAACTTATAGCGGTACAGATCAGTCTAGATCGCAGAAAAAAGCGTCTCAAACGAACCTGTTTTCAAAGTGTGATCATAATCATAATCCAGCAGTAAATATCCGGTTGATTCATCTATTAATATTTTGTTCAGAGGCATTCCGCCTTGCTTCCCCAGCACTTGAATTCCGGTAATGACTCCAACAAAAATATCGCCGTTATCACAAACAGAAATATTGAATCTTGCGCCATCTTCTATTCTGAGATTTTTAAAGAGGAGAGGCTTATGGTCAATGGTCCGAAGTAAAGTGATCCCGTTTGTATTCTTAACAATGCTGATATGTCCCAGAATATCAAATACCTTATGGTCACTTGCAAATGCTGGACTGCCCGGCACAACATAAGATTGAATCTGTTTGCCGGTGAATGCTGCACCGGATTTCATAAGCGACATCATTGTCGTGATAATATTCGCAACACCGGAATTATACTTTCTGGGTATCAATATTTTAGACACACCAGTTTGATTATCGTAATTGCCGGACAACCTGGTTGATCTTAAAACAGGAACTAATCCTGGAGTCAGATTTGCGGAACCCGTAAAAAAGAGTCCATCCTCGGTAACATCCCCAAATCCCGTCTTAATATTTCTTTCATCTTCGTTGATCCATTGAGAGGAAATATTGGCGCCTGACCGATCAAATTTTATAGTATAGGCGAGGGATCCATCAAAAGAAGCAGCACCTAATCCGACGTTTTTTATCCAGACCAGTTCGCCATTTTGATTAAATTGAGCAATGAATAAATCCCATTTTTGGGGCGTACTTTGGACTGTTTTACCATCAAAGACTAATTTCCCATTAAAGGAACCTGCTATATAAATTTCATCTTCACTGATTTTTGTAATTGCAAATGCGACCGCTTTTCCATCACCTTCAAATTTTCTGATCCACTGCAATGAATTTCCTTCTGAAAAACTGGCAATAAAAGGGTAATTAGAATTTTTAATGGGAAAATATCCTGTGATAAAGGCCTTGCCCGACTGATCGTCAATAAAATCATGATTGGCACCGCCACGTCTTGCACCTAATTTAAATGCAATATTCCAAATTTTAATGGCCTTATCCATTTGTACCTCTGGCTCTGACAAATCAATCAGCTGAGGGATTAATGCTGAAAATTCGGGCATAATCACACCGATGGGAGCATTAAGATAGGTTGGATCGGTAATCGTGTATTTCCTCTGTTTCCAATAATAAGCCTCACCACCAAAAGGCTCATCGAAAGAGACCGCAGCAGAAAAGTAACCCGGGAAATGGACTCCAACAACCGGTAACCGAAGGAGCGTTCTTACCAACGATGAAAACAGGACTGACTTGCTGATGCAATCTCCGGATCTTGCAGCTAATATTGCTTCCGGGAAGCGGCTGATTTTCAATTTATCTTCATTATATACTGCCTTGTAATCTATTTTTTGCTGAACAAACTCTTGCAAAAAAAGCGTTGCCTGAATCTTGTTTAACTGCGATAAAAACGGATACAACTGAGTCAACAAGTCATCCTTATAAATTGATGAAACGGGGGCTCCAAAATAAACAGATGGATCGGTAGCCGGATACTCACTGTAAAAACGGATGCTCTCAGGATTAACCCTTAGCTTAAATTCATAATCCTTGTTTTTCCACTGAACAGAAAACTTGCTAACGTTCAGCTTGCCACTGAAATTGAGAGATTTATAAAAATACAAATCAATCATCCTGTCTGTATCGGGGAATGGTTTCTCGCAAGTGACCAGCAACTGGGTATTCATTTTGCGATCGAGGTAAAACCGCTTCAGTCCGATCATTATAAATTGCTTTTCAAAAATATTATTTTCAGATGGGAACAATACCGTTGTACTATTCTGGTTAAAGGCAAGCCGGACATCAAATCCCGATCGAACCATCAGCGCCCAGGTCAACTGATCAGCACACCAGAGGTTATCAGGGAACAGCTTATTGGAGGTGGCTTTCACCAGCTGGAAATAACCCCAGTCATTCAAACCAAGCAAATCGCGATAATCCATTAACTGATCTACCATATGATTGCTGTTCGACCGTGAAAAAGACTGCCAGAAAACAGAAACAGAATCTTCACTTACTGTGACGACCGGGGATAATAAGATCAGTCTGTCGAAGTTTAAATTAATCTGCTGACCGTAAAACTGGAATGCCCTCTTCTCCGAATTCGCACCACCAGATTCCGGTTTTCTTATTCTTGGAATAGATTTTACGAGATGTTTCACGTTATCATTTATGCCAATGACAGAAGAAAATGGCAAATTTACAGGCAAGGAAATTTCGAGTCCTGAAAAGTTAAAGACAGGTTGATTACCTAAGCTTCTCTGTGGTTCAGACGAAAGTGGTGAGTAAATAGAATAATCGTGCCATGTCTCTTTCAGATATTCAGCATAGTCATCGTCTCTTATTCTGGCATAATTATAAAAATCAACTCTGGATAGTAAAATTTTTTTTTGATTATTGGCTGGAAATCCAATGCTATTATTTTGCCGGATATTTTGAACTTCGTTCTTTTGTTGTCCATACAGCGTAGAAATATCTGAGCCGGCTATCATTAACGTTATAAGGCAATTACTGATCAGTCCGACTAAGACTTTCGCAAGATTAATGGATTTATTCATAGCTGCAAATTTACGGATAAGGAACATCCGTAAGGACTTTTTACTGGATTATTTTAAGGCGATATTTGTATAATCGACACGCACACCGGCGTATTTATTTGCTATGGCATCCAAAATATTAAGTACTTCGTCCAGTTCGATAGCCTTAAGCAGCTGTATGCGCAGATCGCGGAATTCTGTTAAACCAGGGAAATAACGTGCAAAATGGCGTCTCATTTCAAGTATAGCTCCACGAGGCTCTTGTTTCCATGATATTGACTGATAAAGCTGCTCTTTTACATTGGCCACCACTTCAGGCACCAAGGGTGGCAAGAGCAATTCGCCTGTTGCAAAATAATGACGGATATCCCGAAAAATCCAGGGTCTACCAATTGCTCCGCGTCCGATCATGAGCCCGTCAACACCTGATTGTTCATAAAATGACTTTGCTTTCTCAGGGCTGCTGATGTCTCCATTCCCGATAATCGGAATATGCATACGCGGATTCTTTTTAACTTCTCCAATTAACGTCCAGTCTGCCTCTCCGGTAAACAGTTGGCTACGCGTTCTTCCATGAATCGTAAGTGCCTTTATACCAATATCCTGAAGTCTTTCAGCAACATCTACAATTGCCAATTCAGTTGGATCCCAGCCGAGTCTCGTTTTTGCTGTAACCGGAAGATTCACCGCTTTTACGATCTCTTCAGCCATCTTGATCATTTTTGGTATGTCCCGCAAGAGACCCGCACCGGAACCTTTCCCGGCGATTTTTTTCATCGGACAACCGAAATTAATATCGATATAGTCCGGTTGAGCTGCCTCTGCAACTTTAGCTGCCTCAACCATAGTATCAATATCCGAACCATAGATCTGTATGGCGATTGGACGGTCAAAATCAAAAATAGTCATTTTCCGTTTCGTCGCCTCCATTTCGCGTCGTATTGCTTCTGCAGAGATAAACTCTGTAGACATCACATCCGCTCCATATTTTTTACATAAATAACGGAAGGATTTATACGTAACATCTTCCATGGGAGCAAGAAACAGCGGAAGTTCTCCTAATTCCAGATTGCCAATTTTCAAAATGATTGGTTTTTAAAACAAGGCGCAAAGTTAAAAAAATGACGCGAATTCGAATGGTATAAGGTAAAGTACAATTCTGAAGAGGTTTATTAACTTTGCGAAAAATTTCTTCCAGATGTTTCGACAGACTCTTCGTGAATCAAAACCTTCAGCACAGCTGCTCTTCACAGCATTTGTAATTATAACCTGCGGCATTTCAATAATGATACTGGGCATTGCACTTGGCTGGCTTATTTATGGAGTAAACCTAACGGATATGGAGCAAATGCTTCAGGATCTAGAAAATCCGAAGAGTATTTCAATCTTGAAATTTTTCCAAACCATTCAATCCATTGGTGTTTTCATTATTCCACCTTTTATCATCGCCTGGTTTCTTCATAATCAACCCTCTGTTTATCTCAAATATCGCAGGTTTCCCGATTTTAAAAGTATAATATTTGTCGTTGCAATTATTTACTTTGCCAATCCTTTGATCAACTGGCTAAATGAGCTGAATTCATATTTGAGCTTTCCTGAATGGATGAAATCAGTAGAAGTGTGGATGCAAAATTCCGAAAATCAAGCCACAAAAATTACAGAAGCATTTTTATCAACGACTTCAATTACAACCCTTTTAACTAATATTTTAATGATTGGAATTCTTCCTGCAATTGGTGAAGAGTTACTTTTCAGAGGGATTATTCAGCAACTCTTTAAAAAATTATACGGTAATGCACATATCGCGATCTGGGTGTCGGCAGCCATTTTCAGCGCTTTGCATCTTCAGTTTTTCGGATTTCTGCCACGGCTTGTTTTAGGAGCTATGTTTGGCTATATGCTTGAATGGAGCGGAACATTATGGTTGCCAATGATCGCCCATTTTGTCAACAATACTACCGCAGTTATCGCCTTCTATTTGATGAAAAGAGGATTAATCGGAAGTGACATTGATAAAACCGGCACCTGGTCGGATGGAAGTTTTCACCTCGTTATTTTAAGTCTTATTTTTCTTTTTGTATTGTTCAGAGTACTTTATTTGCGAACCAAAAGCAAGAGGGAATGATGTAATACATTTTAGAAAGATAAAAAGATGCGAATGTTCGACTTCGGCCGGGGTCGAACATTCGCATATCTAATCTATTTTATTGACGATTTTCAGAAAAACGTGGAATTTTTCGGAAGATTCTTTTTAAAGTGTAGTTCTCGTCCATGCTGATTTGCGTCCCAGCATCCTGATCCCGGCAACAAATCCTTTGAGTTGAAGTACATCCTTCCCTTCGAGCCATGCGTAACAGTCGTAAGTTTTTCCTGATTTCGGATCATAAATCATTCCTGTAGTCCACTCCTTGTCTGATGAATTATAAACTAAGCCACTTAATATCTGAAGATTAAGCAAGGAGCGACTTCTTAAGCTTACATCAGGATTTTTAGTGTCGTTCTCGGGAGCTCCATTAACATATTTTTCAGGAATGATATACACAACTGTGCCAATGTATTTTCCATCCTTAAGCTCTACCTTTATTTTAGAGGTTTTGATATCATTCCACCAAATTCCGGTGATATCATTTGCATTTTGTGCAAAAACAGCGGTGGAAAAAATGACCACAAAAACGAACAGACATAATTTTTTCATGATTTTTTAATTTTAGTTAATCTGCGAATATAGTTGAATATTATGAAAACTACTCTTTTCTAAGATTCCCTGGAGGTTGAATGTACATTTGCTTTGAGAAAGGGCGGTGGTCTTGTGAGTCATAAACTTTCTTCAATCCTAACTGTTCGGATTTCAATGCAGCACTCTTTAATGGCAGTCCCTGAATACTATTTAAAGCTACTTTCAACAAAGTTTCGTTCAGATTCCCGAATGGCATCAGATTGGCAATATCCTCCTGAAGAGAAAAATCCGGTGCAAGACCATTTACAAAATCACTAACACCAAGTGAATTGGCAATTTTAACAACGATAGGCTGCATAGCCCATTTATCGTTAGGATTCACAATGCCATTGGCGTCCCAATCCTTGATCGTCCACGATCCAACATACTTTCCGGCTGTATTAATTCCGACAGAAAAAATGGACACGTACGGTTTAAGGCCGTTAATTAGCAACTCGCTTGCTGAGGCAGTATTATCAGAAGTTATAACGTACAGTTTGCTCAAATTGAGCGTGTTAATTGGAGTTTCAGGGTTAGTTGCAGTTTTTAATATTTTATCGGTAAAGTTTTCAAGAAGGGATGCAGCTCCGTCAGTATTCACAAGATAGGCCTGTAATCCAGTGTTATACTGACTCTTAAGGAAAACCTTGGAGGTTGCAGTTCCATAAATCATACTGGCAAGATACTTGGCTGATTGGACTGATCCACCTCCGTTATAGCGCAGATCGAGCACCAATTTATCGATTGCAGCCAATTGAAATCTTTTAAATACGTCGTTTAACTGAAGGTCAAAGTCGGAATTAAAACCATTATAAACCAGATAACCCACTTTGAAATTGCCTACGTTTAAGACAGTATCCAGTTGAATTGGATTCTCCTGCAAGTTTACAGCGGTCATTGTATACGATTTGCCATTCAATGAAATAGTATTTGCGGCTATAGAAGCCATCGAGAGCTTATACGTCAAACTGGTAAAAAGCAGTGTTTGATAATTAGTAATTGTCAACTGCTGATCATCAACTTTCATAAAAAGATCTCCACGCTTTATCCCGGCTTTTTCGGCAGGAGATCCCTTAATAACATAACGGATAAAACCAAAGATGTTGTCGCTGGAACCGATCCGGCTGAGCATGAAATCAAAACCCATCGTTTCAGAAATCCCTTGAATCCAGTTATCGATAATCTTCGAATCATCGACAATAAACGACCATTTATCGATTGTTTTATACTGATAAAGTAAATCGGTGAATAGCTTATTTGGATCGGTATATGTATTTAAAAAAGCATTTAAAGAATCTTTAACCGTATATTTCCGGGAAGTTAGGCTTGGAACCTGATCAACCCATAAATAATAGTCTTTCAATCCATTATAAATGAATTTATTAACGTCGGTTGCTTCTTTTATAACAATTGGTATCGGTACAGGGGCAGATTCTTTCTTGCAGTTAAACAGCAAAATTGCAAGAAGTAAAAAAGAAACAACGCGAATTGAATATTTACAGGAATTTTTCATCACGGTCAAATTTATGTAACGTCTGAAAATGGGAAAATAATAATTCCCAATATTACTATGTTTTAACGTTTATTTCCTCGCAAGGTTTTAGATTCTTTGTTAAAAAAGACTAATTCATAATTTCGCTTTCCGGAATGATCCCGGTTTCTGAACCCGCCTTTACTGAGGATTCCGGTCTTGCGGGAACAGGTTTTTCATCGAAAAACCCTTTGTAAAAGATAAGTATAGAAATTATTCCAACTGTAATTGAGGAGTCGGCTACGTTAAAGACCGGACGAAAGAAAACAAAATCACCCCCTCCCAGGTATGGGATCCAGGAAGGGTATGTACCTGAAATCAGTGGAAAATAAAACATGTCAACGACCTTTCCCTGAAGGAACGCGGAGTACCCGCCTTCGGCAGGGAACAGGTTTGCTACATTGCCGTAACTTTCGTTAAAAATCAATCCATAAAAAGCACTGTCTAAAATATTCCCAATTGCTCCGGCCATAATCAGCGAAAAGCAGACAATAACTCCAAAATTCACCTCTCTTTTCCATAATTTAGAGATATACCAGCCAATGGCTCCAACAGCTATAATGCGAAAAATACTCAGAAAATATTTCCCTATACTATTGCCAAATTCAAGACCAAAAGCCATCCCGTTATTCTCCACAAAATGAATAATAAACCAATTTTTTGCGATAACAATTTCATCGCCAAGCATCATATTTGTTTTAATCCATATTTTAAGTGCCTGATCAACAAATAGTATAAGCAGAATAATCAGGATTGATTTTGTCTTTGAACTCATAAAAAACTGGCTCTGTGAAAAAAATATTTTAGCAAATATAACAACCCTTAAAATTAACGCTGATTGTTCTTAGCCTCGATCGAAAGCGTAGCATGTGGCACTGCCCTAAGCCGCTCTTTCGAAATCAATACGCCTGTCTCACGACATATGCCATAAGTCTTATTTTCGATGCGTACCAGCGCTGCTTCGAGGTATTGAATAAATTTCAGTTGTCTTTGTGCTAATTTACCCGCCTCCTCTTTCGACAATGTTGCGGCTCCCTCCTCCAGAACTTTGAAAGTAGGAGAAGTATCCTCGGTGTCGTTACCGTCACCATGGGTAATTGCATTTTTATATAAATGATAATCCTGACGGGCTTTCAAAAGCTTATCCTGGATTAATTCTTTGAACTCTAAAAGTTCTTCGTCTGAATATCGCGTTTTCTCACTCATGGCTAAAAGGTTTCTTGTAAAATTAACTAATTTAGGTTCAAATTATTCAAAAAAATGAAAATATTTACTAACAAATAAATTATTATCTCTATACTATCTCCCTTTCTACTTGAATATAGGTTTCTATATCCTTTTCGATTTCAACCAGTTTCCCGGTACTTTCCGGCAATTGGTCAACCAATGCAACTGTAGAGGCTAGTGTCTGAATACCTATATATTCACTAAATTTATCTAATGCCTCATTCAGTTCGGGATGACGAACAATCCGAAGGATAATTTTGTCGGTCACTTCAAAATCACTTTCTTTCCGAAGGTTTTGAATGCGGTTAACAAATTCTCTTGCAATCCCTTCGAGCCGTAACTCCGGAGTAACGGTAATATCAAGAGCCACAGTAATTGCCCCTTCGCTGGCAACCTGTAATCCCGGAATATCTTCCGACTGGATTTCGACATCCTCGAGAGAAAGTGTCACTTGTTCCCCTTCGATGAAAGCGTCAAAAGTACCTTTCTGCTCAAAAGCCGAGATTTCAGTCTGACTCATATTACCGATAAGCACCGATACAGCTTTCATTAGCTTGCCGTATTTCGGACCAAGCATTTTAAAGTTGGCTTTGATCTTCTTTTTAATTACGCCGGCTGAATCTGTAAGATATTCAATTTCTTTCACATTTACCTCAGTCAGAATAATGCGTTCAACTGCCTCAAACTGTTTGCGGAAATTTTCGTTAAGTACAGGAACAATTATTTTTGATAAAGGCTGGCGCACTTTCAGCTTTTCTTTTCTGCGTAAACCCAGGATCATGGAAGAAACTTTTTGAGCGATATCCATTTGCTCCTCGAGATTCTTATTTATAACACTTTCGTCATGCTTTGGAAACAAAGTCAAATGAACCGAGTTATCAATTTCTCTGCCACTTACGCGGTTTAGGTCGCAATAGAGCTGATCAGAATAGAAAGGTGCAATTGGTGCTGCCAGCTTGGCAACTATTTCAAGACAGGTATAAAGTGTCTGATAAGCTGAAATTTTATCGGCATCATATTCGCCTCCCCAGAAACGTTTCCGGCTCAGGCGTACATACCAGTTGGAAAGATTTTCAGTCACAAATTCCGAGATAGCTCTTCCGGCCCTTGTGGGTTCATAACTCTCGTAGGCCTCTGTCACATCCTTGATCAGGGTATTCAGCAGCGACAAAATCCAGCGATCCAGCTCAGGTCGTAACTCATTGTCTATTTGCTCTTCACGATATGAAAAACCATCAATATTTGCGTAAAGGGCAAAGAAATTATAGGTATTATAAAGTGTTCCAAAGAACTTACGGCGAACTTCTTCAACGCCTGCGATATCAAATTTAAGGTTATCCCAAGGTTGCGAATTGGTGATCATATACCATCGCAATGGGTCGGATCCATATTTTTCGATGGTCTCAAAAGGATCGATACCATTGCCCAGCCGTTTCGACATTTTATTGCCATTAACATCGAGGACTAATCCATTGGAAATAATATTTTTAAACGAGACTGATCCTTTGACCATTGTGGAAATGGCATGGAGGGTAAAGAACCATCCACGTGTCTGATCGACTCCCTCAGCTATAAAATCGGCCGGGAATACTTCATCAAATACATCCTCATTTTCGAAAGGATAGTGAGCCTGAGCGAAAGGCATTGCTCCGGAATCGAACCAAACATCGATCAGGTCGGTTTCCCTGAACATTTTCACACCCTTTGGCGATACCAGAACGATATCATCAACATAAGGCCGGTGAAAATCAATCTTTTCGTAATTTAATTTAGAGTAATCACCAACTTTAAAATCCTTAAACGGATTAGTGTCCATCATTCCGGCGGCAACAGATTTATTGATTTCGCCGATCAGCTCTTCAGCGGATCCGATGCAAATCTCTTCCGAACGGTCTTCAGTACGCCAGATGGGAAGCGGTGTCCCCCAGTATCTGGAACGGGAGAGGTTCCAGTCGACAAGATTTTCGAGCCAGTTTCCAAAACGGCCTGTTCCTGTAGACTGTGGTTTCCAGTTTATCGTTTTATTCAATTCGATCAGCTGATCGCGGACTGCCGTAGTGCGGATAAACCACGAATCAAGCGGATAATATAAAACGGGTTTATCAGTTCTCCAGCAATGCGGATAGCTATGGATATATTTTTCAACCTTAAACGCGCGATTTTCTCGTTTTAACATTACAGACAAGTCAATGTCAAGAGTTGAGTCGTTTTCAGTAAGTTGGCTGTCGTATTCATTTTTCACAAAGCGACCGGCATATTCACTATAAAGCCGGATATTAATATTTTTTGCAATAAAATCGACAGAAAGATCCTTCAAACGAAAAAATCGTCCCTGACGGTCGACCATTGGTTGCTGTTTACCCTCGGGGTCAATCAGCATAAGGGGAACAATTCCGTTTTGTTTTGCCACGCGATCATCGTCGGCACCAAAAGTCGGCGCAATGTGGACGATACCGGTACCATCCGCAGTGGTTACAAAGTCGCCCGCAACTACCCGGAATGCATCGCCCAAAGGCTTTACCCAAGGAATCAGTTGTTCGTAGTTCACACCGACTATTTCCTGACCAGTAAATTCTGAGAGCAGCTCAAAAGGAATATTCTTACCATCACCTTTATAGCTTTCGAATGGTAATGCCTCGTTTTTTTCTAAAAAATAATTTCTGTATAAATCTTTTGCCAAAATAACAGTAACAGGCTCCGCGGTATATGGATTGAACGTTCTTACTTTTACGTACCGGATATGGGAACCAACGGCTAGAGCAGTATTGGAGGGTAATGTCCAGGGTGTTGTCGTCCAGGCCAGAATAAAAAGATCGGATTCAACATCTCCAAAAAGCGATTCCGACCGATCATTTTTTATGACTTTAAACTGTGCAACGCAAGTTGTATCTTTTACATCGCGATAGCACCCCGGCTGATTTAGTTCATGAGAACTTAGTCCGGTTCCGGCAGCAGGGGAGTAAGGTTGGATCGAGTAGCCTTTGTAGAGTAAGTTTTTCTTATAAAGATCTTTTAATAGCCACCACAATGTTTCGATATAGCGACTGTCATAAGTAATATACGGATCGTCCATATTTACCCAATAGCCCATTTGATGGGTGAGATCTTCCCATTTATCGGTATATTTCATGACCTCCTTACGGCAGGCTGCATTATAATCTGCAACTGAAATCGTCTTTCCGATGTTCTCTTTTGTGATGCCCAATAACTTCTCGACAGCCAGTTCAACAGGAAGTCCGTGGGTATCCCAACCGGCTTTTCGTTTAACTAAAAATCCCTGCTGCGTTTTGTACCGGCAGAATATATCTTTGATTGCCCGTGAAACAACATGGTGAATACCGGGTAATCCATTGGCCGAAGGAGGCCCTTCGTAAAATACAAATGACGGCCCTCCGGCACGTGTAACTATCGATTGATGGAACGTGTCGTTCTTTTGCCAAAATTTCAGGATATCCTGATTAATTTTTGCAAGGTCAAACCCCTTGTATTCACTGAATTTGTTACTCATAGCACTAAAAAGCTCCCTTTTTTAAAAGTGCACAAATATAGGTAATTTTTCAATCGGTAATTAGTTGTTTTTGCCCGATTCGTGTCTGCCTGTGAGGCGATGTCAAATGAGGCTGTGAAGAGACCGCATTTACCTGTCTGCCGATTTTTTTATCGGGAAATGGGTTCTGCAATTTATAATCGCGGATATTGAGCTTGCAATATGCAATTACCTCATAACCATTCAAAAGCGATTACAAATCGCTCGACCCTTTTTAAGATGCCTTTGGAGGACGGACAGCTGTAAAAATTTGTTTCTGAAAAAATTTAAAGCAAACGTCATTCTGCAATAATTTAATGATGGCTGAATGATTAATCTACTCTGAAATGTAATAATTTTTTACAGCAAATGTTAATTTTTAGCTATTATGCCTTAATAGTCAGTAAAATAATTGGAATTTATATTTTCTTCAATAACTTTGTTCCTCTTAAAAGGTTTTGAATGATGGGTATACACACCAAATTCTGTCCTTCTTTGAACATTTTTCTAATTTATTTTGTTAATATATTTATAGTATTG
>CAYHDA010000114.1:0-12523 GCA_964355145.1 uncultured Mariniphaga sp. | reverse complement strand
TTAAAGAATGGAATGATTTTCTTTACAGGTATAAAAATCCTAAAAGAGAGATCAATGTAGCGCTCATTGGAAAATATGTGGAACTTCATGATGCTTACAAGTCAATTTCGGAAGCTTTGATCCATGCAGGAGCAGCCAACGAATGCAGGGTTAACATCGAATGGATTCACTCAGAGAAGATCACAGAGGAAAATATTGAAAGGAGATTAAAAGGCTGTTCCGGAATAATCATAGCCCCCGGATTTGGACATCGTGGCATCGAAGGAAAGATTGTTGCTGCAAAATACGCCCGTATCAATAAAATCCCTTTTTTCGGAATATGTCTTGGAATGCAGATTGCCGTGATTGAATTTGCCCGCAATGTTTTAAAAATGTGCGATGCCGATTCCACTGAAATGAATACCGAGACTAAATTTCCGGTTATCGACCTGATGGAAGAGCAAAAAGAAATTACGGACAAGGGAGGAACAATGCGTTTAGGAGCCTATACTTGTCACCTTAAAAAGGATACTAAAGCTTATGCAGCTTATGGCAAATCAAAGATAACAGAAAGACACAGACATCGTTACGAGTTTAATGATGCCTATCTGAAGAAATTTGAAGAAGCCGGGATGAAAGCAACAGGAATCAACCCTGATACTAAACTGGTGGAAGTCATCGAAATCCCTGATCATCCATGGTTTGTTGGAGTTCAGTTCCATCCAGAATATAGCAGTACGGTTTTACAGCCTCACCCTTTATTTATTGCATTTATAAAATCAGTTCTCGATAATTCTTAATAAAAAATACGATCATTACTATTTATGGATAAAAATACAATTACAGGCCTCGCACTTATTTTTGTGATCCTGATCACTTTTAGTTATTTCAATAAACCATCTGAACGCGATATCGAGATTGCACAGCGACAAAACGATTCAATTGCACTTGTTGAAGCACAAAATGAACTTCAGGCTGAGGCAAAAGCTAAGGAAGCTCAGGTTGCTCTTCAATCAAAACTTTCCAATCCTGCCTCAGACACCGCCGTAGTAAAAAATGCTGAAAATGAACTTAAAAATCTTTACGGAGTATTCTCAGAAGCTGTGAAAGGAACAGAGCACTTCATCACAATAGAAAATAACCTGATGAAGGTAAAAGTTTCAAATAAAGGTGGAAAAATCTATTCTGTTGAACTGAAAAATTACAAGAGGTTTAACGGCAAGCCGCTTGTCCTTTTTGAAGGGGATAAAAATCGCTTTGGACTTAATTTCTTTTCACAAAATAAAAGCATTCAAACCGATCAGTTCTTTTTTGTCCCTTCTGTGTCTGATTCAATAATATCTGTTTCAGGGCCCTCCATTTCTAAAGGTAAAGAAGGCCGCGAAAAATTTAATAAACCCACAGATGCTTCCAAATCGCTGGCGATGCGCCTGGATGCAGGGAATGGTGTCGCTGTTGAGTACGTCTATACCCTGAAGCATAACTCTTTTATGGTTGGTTTCGACATCAAGACTGCCGGACTGAAAAAGGTAATGGGAGCAAATTCAAACTACATCAATTTTGCCTGGACACAGGAAATGCCACGTCAGGAGAAAGTTTCCAAATTTGGCGAGGATAACTATGCAACCGCCTACTTTAAATACTATAAGGATGAGGCAGATTATATTGCCACTACTAAATCAGAAACAAAAGCATTGACAACCAAAGTAGAATGGGTAAGTTTTAAAACACTTTTCTTCTCTTCGGCACTTATTGCGGATAAAGCTTTCTTAAACGGACAGGTAAGTACCAAAATCAGAGGTGCCAAAGATACCCTGTATGTTTCAGATATGACCGCAGACTTAACAATTCCTCTTGACAATTCCGGAAGTGAAACTTTTCCTGCCAGATTTTTCTTTGGTCCCAATCAGTACAACACGCTGAATCAGTATAATATTAAACTCGAAGATGAATTGGCGCTTGGCTGGACAGTAATCGGATGGGTTAATAAATATATTATTATTCCTGCATTCGATTTTCTCAGGAGATATATCGGCAACTTTGGATTGATTATTTTGCTGTTGACTATCTATGTAAAGCTGATTATTGCACCTTTCACCTATAAATCTTATATTTCCCAGGCAAAAATGAGGTTGTTAAAGCCTGAAATAGAGGAGATTCAGAAGAAATTCGGAGATGACAAAAAAATGGAGTCGCAACAGGCTGTTATGGCACTCTATAAAAGGGCAGGAGTTAACCCAATGGGCGGATGTTTGCCAATGCTCTTTCAGATGCCAATACTTGTGGCGATGTTTTATTTTTTCCCGATCTCCATCGAACTAAGGCAGCAAAGCTTCCTCTGGGCGCATGACCTCTCTTCCTTTGATTCAATCGTAACACTTCCGTGGGATATCCCCTGGTATGGAAGTCACGTGAGTCTTTTCTGTTTGCTGATGACCGTTACCAACATCCTGTATGTGAAATACAATAACGAGATGAGCGCAGCCGGAACGCAGCAAATGCCTGGTATGAAAACCATGATGTACATGATGCCGGTTATGTTCCTTTTCATCTTTAACAGCTATGCTTCAGGATTGAGTTTGTACTATTTCTTGTCGCTGGTATTTACTTTTGTGCAGATGTGGATTTTCAAAAAGCTGATAAATGAAGATGCTATCCATGCCCAATTGAAAGCCAAGCAAAAGATGCCTGTTACAAAATCAAAATTTCAGGAAAGGCTGGAAGCAATGGCCAAACAAAAAAATGTTCCACAAAAGAAAAAATAACAAAAAAAATGGGTGAGGGTCCCGCGATTTTGAATCGCGGTAAGGAATTAAAGAAATTGAAAATCGCGGGACATTTAGCAGCAGTTAATCAGGTTACTGACTTCATAGCTGAATCGAAAATTGAATCAGTTTAATGGTAAAATACTCTCTGAATCAGGATTTAACTCCTGCAAATTCTTCATCACTGCTGACGGCGATGTATTCGCATAGCAGTAAACACAAAGATGATTGCAGGTGTTGTACGACCCAATATCTTTACTAATCATACAACCGCAAACTTTCCGCTGACCTTTGTCTTTGAGATTAATCCTTTTAGTCTGAATTTCTTCATCGAAAAGCAATTGCTCTATGGGTTTCACACCAAGTAACTCCATCAACTTCTTGTCTTTTGAAAAGAGCCTTGCGATTAACTCGTCATCAATGCATTTGTTATGTGCTATCTCATATTTTTCAAGATCGATATCTTCGGCGCATGTGGCGATTTGAAAGCCGGGGTTAATTTTCTGCCATTCCTTTAGGATGCTCTGAATCCCTCTGGCAAACTCGGTTTTCTGAACAACTGTAAATTCAGCAAGATGAATATCCGTTTTCTTGTAAAAATTGGTTTCACGGATAAGGTTGTGTTGCACCTTTTGATACGAAAGAATATCAGCAAAGCTAAAAACAAGTTTGTCGGTATGATTGATCAATTGGTTCCCAAGGTCCTGAATTCTTGATAATAATTCCTTTACTGTGAGTTGCCCGGTCAGCAATAACGGATCGAACCGCCAGATTACCCTCTCTTTACCGATTAATTCGGAGAGACTGATAAAAGTATCAACACGCCTGTCAAGTGGTTGCAAATTAGGCTCAAAACCCTCTTTTTCGTAGTTGTTTAAGGTATATTGAAAATAGTAATTCAACCCAAGCTGATCCAGAAAGGGGAGATGTCGGATAATTGGCTGGGGATTCTTAGTCCAGAAGACAAACAAACGTGCCTCCTGAAATGAAATATATTGCGGATTTGTCCGGTTAAACGGATTGATCCAGCAAACATAACCTCTCTTTAGCCTGTTAATCAGCCACTCTGCATGGAAAGCAGGGATATCGGTTGACCTACTGGCTGAAATAATTAATGGGGCGATGGCTGATTTTATCTCTCCGTTGTCAGTGACCAATTGAATTTCTTTCCAGATTTTCATAGACCGGATTTTTACCTGATTTGGGGAATTCCAACTTAAATTTGCACAGAAAATGCCTATCCCTTCATCATCTCTGCCATACATTCATTGCAAAGACATTCGTCGAACTGAGCGGCGATATCGTCCAGAATATTTTCAGGTATTTCAATTTCAAGGCACGGACAGCGGATTGTTCCGGTGCAGATATGAATCTTACTGCAACGTGCACATTCTTTAGGTTCGTATTTTGAATACATGGCTGAAAATCTGACTAAATTATCAAAAAAATACTTCTGTGCGTATATTTTCAGGACTGATACCATTTTGCTCGAGTTCATCAGTCACTTCACTCACCATACCTGAGTTTCCACAGATATAAAAGATCGAATCTTTCCTGATTCCCTTCTCCCTGAGATATTGGGTTACACGTCCGGAATAGGTTCCCCGTTTGTCACGTGAAGTACAAAGAGTGTAATGTTCAACCGGATAATCTGCAGAATTGTAGGCTTCATCAATGTATTTAACGCCATGAATGACTTCATAATTAAGACCTGGATTAGACAGGATGATACTATGAAAAGGCGAAATGCCGGTTCCCGAAGCCACAAATGTGTAATGATCTATTTCACCCGGCTGCCGGTTTCTGAGTACAAAGAACCCAAACGGACCTGTAATCTCCACTTTTGTCCCGATTTTCAGGTATTTCAGTTCTTTTGATATTTCACCATCCGCCACCTCTTTGATTAGCAGATCGATAAAAGGGGCATCTTCGGGACTGTAAATAGAGTATTCCCTGGCTTTGTATTCACCTGGAATGTTCAAAACAAGGTATTGCCCTGCTTTAAACTGAAAATCATTTTTTTCAAGTCGTAAAACATAAGTTGATTGGGTTAAATTAATAATGCCCAACACTTTACTATATACTATTTTCTTCATTACTAGATCGGAATAATTAATTAGCGCAATTCCGCTTTGATAATATTGTGTAAATCAACACTAAAGATCATTGATCCGCCAGTTGGCGGAGAACATTATTTAATTGATAATTATTTAAAAGCCTGCTACGCGTAAATATGTTTTTCAGCGTGATAGGATGAACGAACCAGAGGACTGCTTTCGACCATGCTAAATCCTTTTTCAAGAGCAGCTTCACGGTATTTTATGAAAATTTCGGGTCTTACAAACTCGGTAATCTTAAGGTGATGTGGCGATGGCTGCAGATATTGTCCGATGGTTAACACTTTACAACCAACTTTTAATAAATCATCCATTGTTTCAAATACCTCGTCCTCTGTTTCACCCAATCCAACCATTATTCCTGACTTTGCCACAATCCCCGAAGCGGCAATAATCTCAATTACCCTAAGACTCCTGTCATAACGGGCAACATCTCTCACTTTAGGAGTGAGCCTCCTGACAGTTTCCATGTTATGTGAGATCACTTCCGGCTTTGCATCCACAACTTTCTGAATTAATTCCGGTTTTGAATAAAAATCGGGAATTAATGTTTCAATAGTGACACCAGGATTAACTTCTTTAATGGTACGAATTGTCAGAGCCCAAAAATCTGCGCCCCCGTCGACAAGATCGTCGCGGGTAACTGATGTAATTACACAGTGTTTTATCTTCAGTGCGAGAATAGTTTCTGCCAGCCGAAGTGGCTCTTCCATATCAACTTCATCAGGAATCATATTTTTCACATCACAAAATCTGCAGTTACGTGTGCATTTTTCGCCTAAAATCATGAAACTTGCTGTCGAAGCACCCCAGCATTCCGATTTATTAGGACAGTTACCACTTACGCAGATCGTATTCAATTGCTGATTGGCTGCCAGATTTTTCAATGCGATATAATCTTTCCCTGATGGGAGCGGAGTTTTCATCCAATTTGGAAGCCTCCGTATAGATGTGATCATAAGATATCTTAATGTAGCTATAAATATTTTATATTGTACTGATTATCAAAGGTCGCAGAACCCTGAATTATAAAGCAAGAAATATTGCCAAAGCAAGTAATGCGTCGGTGAGCAATACGGTAACAATATTGGCACCGAGAGCGGGAATCAGTTTTTCGATGTTATTGTAATTTACAAGTGTTGTAGAGACAGCTTTAAAAGCAAATGGCAAAGAGAGCAATCCCAGAAAAAGCCAATTAGATGAGATTCCGGTCAATGGAAGAGCAATAATGATTGCAAACGTGACAATTACACCTGCAACGTATAAAAATGAAGCTTCTTTGTAGCCTAACTTTATTACTAAATGTTTACGTCCTCCGGCTTTGTCGGCTTCTGCATCCGGAAACTGGTTAAGAAAAAGGAGCAGGGCTGTTAAAATGCCTGGAGGAATGGAGATCATAATCACTTCTAAAGGAAGTAATGACCCCCAAGACTGACCTGGTGTCGCTGTCAAAGCGATAAATGAGCCTAACACAACCAGTGTTCCAAGTGTCAATCCGGAGAATAGTTCACCCAGCATTAGTTTTGTCAGCAAAGGAGTGTAAAAAACGATAGAAAATGCACCAATTAACATGATCACAAAAATAGACCAATGTGCCGTAATTCCATAGTAAATTCCAATTAAACTGCTAAGTATAAGCGTCGCACAGGCAACCATAAGCACTGATTTTGGATTGGTAAAGCCTGATTTCATCATACCGCTTCCCCCACTGAACGGAGTTCTGATTGTATTTTTATCGATACCTGTCTGATTGTCTGAGTATTCATTGAAAAGGTTGACAGAGGCGTGCGAAAAAACTGCACCGGCAATTAGCAATGCCAGATCAAACCACTTAATAGCTTGACCATCAGGTAAATATCTGTATGATAAAGCAATGCCGATCAGTACAAGAAGTACGGCGAGGACTAAAAAATTGGCTCTTATCTGATTTAGCCAGATCACTGTTTTATTTGGATGTTGCATAAAATATTTAAATATTAAAAATAAATTTTGGGTGATATTACATAATTATAAATGCTAAACAACAGTATAATCAAGATGGTTCAAAATAAAATAGGATTCAGCTTTTTGGCGGTCGCGGGCAATGGCGAGAGTGAATCCTCCGCCACCTGATCCACATAGCTTTAGGTAAAAATCACCACTGTATATTCCGTGTTTAAAATAATTCGTCATCTCTTGTGGAATCATTGCGCTGAAGTAAGTAAGCTGAAATTGCGAATACCTCACCATTAATTTTTCAAAAGCTACAAAATCGGAATTTAACACAGCTTTGATCGTTTCATTTATTAAAGGAATATATACAATATCGATCTTTTCCTTAAAATCAGTCCTGTTATACTGTTTCATAAAAGAGCTGACCAAAATATCTGTTCTTCCCATTGAATGGGAATTAATTAGAAACAACGTGTAATTATCTAAAAAAGAAGAGAGATCAATAGTTGCATTATAGGAGGTGTCGTTTTCTATCAACAAAGGTTTTTTCAAAAATGAGATAAGCGGGTCGATACCTGAGCTTAATCCATGAAAGCAGGATTCTATTAAAGCAAGATTTGTCCGGGTAAGCTTAAACTCATTTTGAGCTTCAGGAGTAGCATATTTGTGGTAAATTGCAGCAGTCAGGGCTCCTGAGCTGCCAAGTCCCGATCCTTCGGGAATTGACGAATCAAAATACAATCCCTTTTTGATATCATTTTCAAAATAATCCACATTTAGGAACTGAAATCTTACTTCATTATTTTTGAAAAACTGATTCAGCTTTATAAGAACGGCATTCGATTCAATTTCTTTTTGTGATCTGTCACCCGATAATACATCAGGAAACCTGAGCTGACCTGAAAAGCGGCGAAAAGGAACAGCAAGCGCCATAGAATTCAGGATTATGCCATATTCCCCAAACAGAATTATTTTAGCCGGATAAGTCATATTAGGTTAAGATCTCAGGTGTAAGCAATTTCGGTCCGCTTCCTATTTTATCGTCAATCCATCTGCCATCTTCGCAAAATTTGAGGAGCGTATCATGAACAAAAGGAAGGATCATTTCACGTTGATCTTCAAAATAGATCAGATGCACATTTGGCCCGGCGTCTATTGTAAAAAAGAGATCCAGACCTGTTTGAGTCCTGAACCGTCTGATCTCTTCAATAATGCTTATGGTATGTGGCTTGAGCATTAATCCGTTTTGCGACGAGGTCATGAGCAAAGCATGCAATGAAAGTGCCTCATTTTCAGCAATAGCGGCAATAGCTTGATAATCACTGTTGCGAATAGCAACTGATATTTCGCGTATATGGTTGTTCGCCTGAACAATTCTTCCGTCATGGTATGGATGATCCGACATTAAGGCATGTCCGGAACTGCTGGATACCTTTTTCTCTTCAGAACTGACAATCAGAATAATATCCATTAGCTGATTCAGCCGGCTTCCTTCCGGTAGTGGAAATGGAGTAGCATACTGGTCAGATGATTGTTGCACTATGGGATTTTCCCCCCAGGTTACCACCCCTCCGAATACCGATCGGGAAGCACTGCCGGATCCCAACCGGGAAATGAATGAAGCGCGCCGGAAAAAATCATTTTCGGGAAGCTTTTTCTGGTTTACAAACTCCTCCATACTTACCAGACAAAGAGCCATTGCACTCATAGACGATGCTGAGGAAGCTATCCCTGTAGAATGAGGGAAATTATTCTCACTGTGAAAAAGAAGCTTGTAATCAGCTAAAAAGGGCATTTCTGTCAGTAAACCGCAGAGCAATTTTTCTGTCTTTCGTTCAAATGCGGGATGTTGCTCTCTGTGAAAAAAATATTCAACACTTATTTTCTTATCAGGATACTGTTTTTTTTGAAAAGTCAGGCAAGTGGTAGTTACTGATTTTTCGAGTGTGAAACTCAAAGAACAATTTTCCGGAAGCTGATGCGCTCTTTTACCCCAGTATTTTACCAGGGCTATATTCGAAGGGGCACTCCAACATATTTTATTTTGCTCTTCGCTCATTGTGTTATTGTCTTTCTAATTATTAAAATGTTGGCTCAAATTATTTCTGTTGACGGAGAGAATTTCAAATATTCATCAGAAACGATTTCATCATATCTGAATATTATATTTAATCCATTACTAATGAAGTAATTGTGCACATATTCTTCAGGAGCTGTTGATGCTGCCAAAATAAAATCACCTCCCCAGGCACCAAGCGATTTTAGTGAACCATTAAAATCCATGAATTTTTGAACTTTAATAGGATTTTCCCCAATGATTCCCGCAATAATGGCTTCATGCTGATCCATTAAAGTTTGAAAAAGATTCAAATTATCAGCATTTTCCAATTGCAAAGTAATTTTGGAGATCATCTGAATATCCTCTTTAGTTATTTTTGAAAGCTCCAGCTTGCCGATGCTCTCTTTTGAATTTTGTTTTCGGTTCAGATAAATAAAAAAGAGTTGCCTGCTGAATATAGGACTAAACTTTGCTTCGCGGTATCGGGGCTGATCGTTTTTTCGTTCAAAGATGATAGGAGACGACGATCTTGCGCAGGCAATATCGTAACCGGATCCGGTAAAAATCAGATCATTAAGCTCAAATGGGTCACAATCAGCCCAATAAGCTATATTGGAAATAAAAGAACTGCTTGAACCAACTCCCCAGTCAGGGTTGAAATTCATATTGGAAGTCGCTTGAAATGTGTTATTTGACTCCAAAAAATATGGATTCAGCACTTTTGCTGCCTTCAGTGTTTTTTGAAGTGTAGCGGATAGATCGTTCCTGTTTGTATCCAATATCCGAAAGTCGGGGAGGAGCAGTGTGGTATAAAACCATAAAACATTGTTAATCATTGATTTCCACAATACAGACGGTGTTCCGTCTATTTCGGAAATTGTCAGTTTTTGTCCGAATTGCAGTGGCAAGGCGAGCGAGAGTGCACCTTTAAGTACCACATATTCACCTGAAACCATTAATTTGGCATGCGATTCGAAGGATTTAGTTACGTTCAGGCTCATAATTCATTTCTGATTTGCTGAATAAAATCTTCCACTGCAGCAAAACTGACCTCCTGTTTTTGGAAATGAACTTGTACTGCCTTTCGCTCAATAGGAGTAGCATTCAACTGATTGAGTATGTTTGACAAGTGCATTTTCATGTGGCCGGCCTGAATACCTGTAGTGATCAGTGATGCAATCGCAGCGAAATTACTGGCAAGTCCGGACGCTGCAGCGATCATCATTAACTTTTGGGCATCAGGATATTTTAAGATGGTCAATGCCCTCTTTACCACCGGATGAATTTGGGTAATACCTCCAACTGTCCCGATAGCCATTGGAATTTCCAGCTCATATCTGAATGTTTTATCAGTAAGCTGAACTGATGTCAGCCCTTTATATCTGCCACCTGTTGAAGCGAAAGCATGAGCCGATGCCGCAGTGGCCCGAATGTCATTGCCAGTCGCCAGAAGTACCGCATCAATACCGTTGAAAATCCCTTTATTATGCGTTACCGCACGCGAAATATCGATATTCGCGATATCAACTGATTGTTTAAATCTGGTCATGAAATCATTGCTTGTCAATGTGTTGTTCCATCCGGCTATCATTTCAACCGGACACTCAACCCAACAGCGAACTTTGCAGTCCGGGGTATAATTTGAAAGTATAGACATGATGATTTCAACTTTCTGACCGGCATAATTCAGCTTGTCCGAATCCTGCAATGCCGATGAGATTTTCTCAAGACAACTATTGATGAAATTGGCACCCATCGCATCAGATGTTTCAAACGATACGTCGATCTGATAATAATTCTGTAGTTCAGAGGTTTGATCAACAAGTAAAATTTCGGTAATACCACCACCTCTTTGTCTCATTTTATTGGTTATCGAATGAGTTGCACTGAGTAGCTGTATCTTTATTTCCGGAAACAGCGCTTTGATATTTTCCGGATTACCATTCCACGTGAAATGAACCTGACCTTTTTTAGTGGTTCCACAGATAGTGGCTTTAAAACCTCCTCTTTCGGCCCAGAATTTGGCAGCTTTTGATGCTGCAGCAATCACCGAACTCTCCTCTGTGGCAAACGGGACAATAAACAGCTCTCCGTTGATCATCATATTGGTTACCAATCCCATGGGGACCGGAAAATTTCCAATATAATTTTCGATCATTTCGGAATACACCAATTGCTGATCCTCGCGGGGAGCATCGTAATCATAGAAGCAAGGCACTTCATCGGTCTTTAAATCAGAAAATTGTGAGATATAATCAAGCCTTTGCTTGCGATTAAATTTCGAAAAACCGGACAGGACAGACATATTATTAAGATCTTAATTTACCTTCTTTGGGATTTTTAGGGTAAGGTAACTTTTTGCCATCCGGTAGCCTTCTATCTGGGAGGCAACGAAATGCTGCAATTCGGAATATTCTCCTTGACTATATTTCAGAAATACTGATGCCTGAGCATAAATAGCAGGAAGGATTGATTTTTCTGTCAGGTAAAACCCATCGAGATAATTGGCTATTCCGCCTGAGATGATCAATTGGTTACAGGCAAAGTTTTCTCCATTTATCCACATATTATTGATAATATCGACCATCTCCTCAGCTGTGACACCAATATTTACAAATGGCTGATGCAATTCATCTTTCCGGAATGAATTTCGTTGTATTTCGACTTTTGAAAAATTAGTTCCTCCAAAAGCACCGAATTCGATAGCTGCAAGTGGCAGTTTTAGTAATCGTCTGATACTCTGAGGCCCGAAGCCTTGTCCTACCTCCTTTACAATTAACTGGAAATCAATCTTCTCTAAAAGTTTTTCGATTGTATCAACAGGAGCATGGAAGATTGTGTTTCCCTCGGGTTGCACCCATTCCTGAAGAGGATTAACATGGATAATCAACCCATCTGCGTTTAGTCTGTCAATCAGGCGTCGCAGATCATCCGTTTTATGAAGTGCTATCATCTCTTCTATTTGGGCAATACCCAGATTGGCGAAAAGCGGGTTCTCGTCACCAATAATCGAACGGACATTAAAATCATCGAAATAGGTGTCTTCGCTGAGCAACATCCGGCAGGAACCCAATCCCATTCCCATCCCAAATTCTTTGCAGGCTCTGGCCAGATTACGATTAATGGTGCCTGCCAAATGATGACCGCCCGTCATACTTGAAACCCAAACCGGGACATTCAGTTTCTTACCGGCAAAGGGAATGGGCTCCAGAGGATTCAATGGAAATCCGGAGATCATTGGCTCATAATAAAACCGATTATCCGACTCGAATACTGATGTTTGTGATTTTAAGGCCAGATGGATGTGGTCAGATTTGCGCTCTGAATCAGCAAATAATTCACCATTTTTAAATTCGTCGGATTGATTAAATATTTCCATATTATCAATAAATAGCACTATAAAATATGGCGTGAAATCACCATTTTTAATATTTCTGAAGTTCCTTCGCCGATCTGAAGCAGCCGTTGATCCCGGTAAAACCGTTCAATATGGTTTTCCCGCAGAAATCCAAAGGCTCCGTGTACCTGAAGAGATTCATCAGCAACTTCACGGGCAATTTCTGAGCAATAAAGTTTTGCCATTGCAGCTTGCTTGGCAAAAGGTAAACCGGCATCTTTCAACCGGCAGGTGTGATAAAGTGTATTACGGGCCATTTCAATCTTGGTAGCCA
>CAYHDA010000113.1:4629-12719 GCA_964355145.1 uncultured Mariniphaga sp. | reverse complement strand
CTATCCTCTTCGGTGGCACATGAAATTAACAATCCCCTGTCAGGTATTTTAATATACACCAAGCTGTTATACAAGCAATTAAGTAATCCGGTTTTGGATATCTCAAAAAGAGAAACAATGCTTAAGCATTTGAAATTCATTGAAAATGAAACGAAACGTTGCGGTGATATTGTAAAAGGATTATTGGATTTCTCAAGAAAAGATCAGAATGATTTTGAGCCCAGACATCTTCATGAAATACTTCAGGAGACCTATGAATTAATGACCCATCCTATCAAAATTGCCAATATCAGCTTTTTAACAGATTTCTCCGCTAAATCCGACCTGATTTATTGTAATCCAAACCAAATTAAGCAGGCTTGCATCGCGATGCTTGTAAATGCCTCCGAAGCGGTGCTTGACAACGGAGAGATCTGGATTAAAACAAAAAATGCCGATGATGATACTGTTAACTTCGAAATTACCGATAATGGGTTGGGAATTGCTGCTGAAGATATTCCGCATATTTTTGAACCCTTCTTTTCTACGAAGCAAAATGTAAGCGGAATAGGTTTAGGATTGGCGATCGTTCATGGAATTATTCAAAATCACAAAGGAAAAATACAGGTAAAATCAGAGCTTGGGAATGGGACTGCCCTGTCCGTAACCTTCCCATTGATTAAAACTTAAAGCGCAAGCATCATGGCAAAAAAAATATCAATATTAATCGTTGACGATGAAGAATCGGTAAGAGATTCGTTATATAATTGGTTCATTGAAGACGGCTACCGTGTCGAATGCGCGGAAAATGCGAAAAAGGCACTGACAATATTGGAATCCGAACCATTCGATATTATTCTTGCCGACATTAAGATGCCGGGAATGGATGGATTGGAAATGCTGAGACGAATAAAATCCCTGAAGCAGGATTCAATCGTCATTGTTATGACCGCTTTTGCCACTGTTGATACCGCCGTTAAAGCACTTAAAGACGGAGCATATGATTATGTCACAAAGCCTTTCGATCCGGACGATTTAACCCATTTAATCCGGAATGCCACCAAGCAGATTTCTTTAGCTGATGAGAATGAAAATCTAAAGAAAAAAGTGGTCTCACTCGAAAATATAGAGGATATTATTGGAACGAGCGAGTCAATGAAAAATTTGCTCAGAGAGGTTGAAAGTGTTGCTCAGACTAATTCATCGGTCATCATAACAGGAGAAAGCGGCACTGGCAAAGAACTTATTGCCAGAGCAATACATGCTAATTCGCCTCGAAAATTCTTCCCGTTTGTCAGCGTTCATTGTGGTGCTTTAACGGAAAGCTTACTCGAGAGCGAGCTTTTTGGGCACGAAAAAGGAGCCTTTACCGGCGCTATGTATAATCGCAAAGGAAGGTTTGAAATGGCCGATAACGGGTCGATTTTCCTGGATGAAATTGCCACTATTTCGACTAAAATGCAGATTGAACTGTTGCGCGTTTTAGAAACAAAAACCTTTGTCAGGGTTGGTGGCAACAAGGAAATAGCCTCTGATTTCAGGGTGATTTGCGCCACTAACAAAGATTTGAGAGGTATGGTAGAGAAAGGGACTTTCAGGGAAGATCTTTTTTACAGGCTGAACGTAGTAAATATTCACATTCCGCCTCTGCGTGACCGACTCTCTGACATTCCTTTACTTGTTGATTATTTTATCAAAAAATACTGTACATCGATGAACAAACCTCCTGCTGCGATCGATGCCACTGCATTAAAAAGAATTCAGGAATTTAACTTCCCCGGGAATATCCGGGAGCTCGAAAATATGATCGAAAGAGCCATTGTAGTAGGTGATGGAAAGAAAATCAGCCTGAAAGATCTTCCTTTGGAAAAATCAATGGTGACCAGTACTACAGAAAGTCTGGATGATTTTGAAAAGGCATTCGTCCTTCAGATTCTGGATAAATACAGCTGGAACATCTCCCGTACGGCAAAGGCGTTGAAAGTTGACCGCGTAACACTTTATCATAAAATAAAGAAATACGATCTAAAACCTGAAAGCTAAACTCCGCTGCATTTCATATTCTACCGATCTAAAATGCCAAACATCACGCTGATATCTTTTGGATATTTCGACAGAGACTTTCTGGAAAAGATTACTGAAGCGGTAAAAAATGAATTTTACTTTACAGTGAATCTCAAAGAAGCTCATATCGATCTGAGTGAATATTATGATCCAACCAGAAGGCAATACAATGGAAATGCATTATTAAAAATGGTCGATTCCATATCATCGCCGGATTCATTTAAAACCCTCGGAATATTCAATGTTGATCTGTTCATTCCCATTCTAACATTTATCTTCGGACAAGCCTACCTCAACGGGCGTTCCGGTATTGCCTCCCATTACCGGCTTAGCAACGAACGGTATGGTATGACTAAAGACAAGCAGCTGTTACTGGAGCGTTTTGAAAAGGAGGTAATTCATGAACTTGGCCACACATTAGGATTAATTCACTGTCATAATGCGACTTGTGTAATGAGGTCGAGTACCTATGTCGAAGATGTCGACCAAAAATCGAAGCATCTTTGTCATAAATGCCGGACAGATTTAGAAATTCAGCAAAATTCACCTCTGAACAAATAAATTCTTCATCACATTCAAAATAAATAAAAGGATTACAACCAAAATATTTGCTGCCAAAAAAAGCACCAGAATAAAATAAAATCCAGAGATATATTGAATATTTCGCCTAAGAAAACTGGTTGCAAAATCACCTATCCAAAGTGTTATTAAATTGAATATCAATAAAAAAACAATCAGCCATAAAAATCCGTAAAGCGCACCTCCCAGGTCCGATTTACTCAGTGTCATTGAACTGCCTGTAGAATAAAGGATATAGATAAGCAAAGTTGTTTTCCACCACACTGAAAGGGCACCAAAAAAAACCAGGTTGAAATATGAAATTAAACTGCTCCAAACATTAAGACCGATCTGTTTTACAACTGAGAGATCAGTAAATACATCTGTAGATATTCGAAATGAAGAGCGTTCGGTAACATTGAAACCATATATGAATAAAGTTCCTAAAAACAATACGATTCCCCCGGCAATAAGCGGACTGATGCCGATAAAGAAATTTCCAATTTTTTGGTAAATACTTTTTTTATTGAAGGAATGCGTGACATGCCCCAGTGATTCGCCGTTGTTATTGGGTTTGAACAATTCGATTTCCGTTATCTTGTGACCAAATATCACCGCAAAAAAAGCGTGACTTAATTCATGCACCGTGCAGCCTAACCAGCCAAAACCATAAAGAAAAAGATTCCTCCCTAAAAAGCGGACACTTAGCCGTGCGGAAAGAGTTGCCGAAAAATTAAGTAAAATAAAAAGCACAAGCAGCGGGCCAAACGAAATAAACAATTGATTAAATGTTGAGTGCAAAACATTTAACAGATAATCAATTATTCGGGTGAGGATTGTTTCCATTTAAATAAAGTTATTAAATTGTGCGGAGAAATATCACAGCGCTTCTGCAACTACAAAGGTGCTGCCCCCGATAAATATAAAATCCTCCGCAACTGCGTTTTTACGGGCTGCTTTCACTGCCTCCGCTACTGAAGAATAGGTGCTGCCCTTCAGGTTAAAGAATGCAGCCATCTTCATCAGCTGATTTTCATCAAGCGCACGGGGGATAGCTGCCTTTGTAAAATAGTAAACGGCCTCAGTGGGCAAAAGTCGCAATACACCCGAAATATCTTTGTCATTAACCATTCCAAGCACGAAATGAAGCGTTTTAAAGGGCGTCTGTTTAATTTGCGCTGCCACTTCGCGAAATCCCCCCTCATTATGGCCGGTATCACACACAATACGGGGATTGGCTCCGATCACCTGCCAGCGTCCCTGCAGTCCTGTGTTGGCAACAACATTTTCCAGACCATTCCGGACAGCGCTTTCCGGTATTAACCATCCTTGTTCCCGCAGTTGTTCAACAGCTGCAAGTACTGTGCAAATATTTTTTGACTGATAGCACCCCAGCAAATCGATGCGTAAATTCTCATAAACCACTCTCCTGCCCTTCCTGATGTTGAAAATCTGACGGTTATCAGCCGAATATAGCCCCGAACCCGCATTATATTTCAAATCAGCAAAAACAATTGGAGCGCCAAGCTCATTCGCGATTCCCTTAAAAATAATTTCTGTCTGAGGATGCGATTCGCCAATTACTACCGGTACGCGACGTTTGATAATTCCGGCCTTTTCAAGGGCAATCTTTCCCAGTGTATCACCCAATAATGCAGTATGATCCAAACTGATGTTGGTAATCACTGATAGTACCGGTTTAATGATGTTCGTTGAATCGAGCCGTCCGCCCAAGCCGACCTCTATGATTGCAAGATCGACCTTGTTCCCGGCAAAATAATCAAAGGCCATCATTACGGTTAATTCAAAAAAAGAAGGCTCGAGATGTGTTTTTTGATTGCGAAGTAAAAACTCAGCGACAAATTTCACCACAAACTCTTTTTCAATCATTTCGCCATTTATCCTGATCCGTTCACGAAAGTCTTTCAGGTGTGGTGAAGTGTAAAGACCGGTTTTATATCCGGCATCAATCAAAATACTGGCCAGAATATGTGAGACAGACCCTTTACCGTTGGTTCCGGCAATATGAACTGATTTAAACCGATGATGTGGACTATTGAACATTGCATCCAATGCGGTTGTATTGTCAAGATTGTCTTTATAGGCTACTGGCCCCGATCGCTGATAATAAGGAAGATGATCGTATAAATATTGAATTACTTCATCGTAGTTTTGCATTACAACTTCGCTTGTTGACAAATTAGAGAACAAAGATGATAAATTCCGAAGGTCAAAACGACGAATCATCCTTTTTTTTCCTATTTTTATCCATATAATAAAGTCGGAAAATAATGCCTAAATCAAAAGTATTTGTCATTGATACCAACGTCATTCTGCATGACCACGAATGTATTTATAATTTCAACGATAACGATGTTATCCTTCCTATCACCGTTTTGGAAGAACTGGACAAATTTAAGAGGGGAAACGACCAGATTAATTTTCAAGCCCGGCAATTCGTAAGAGTACTGGACGAAATAGTTGGAAATGAATTATTTAATGGCGGAATATCATTAGGTACCGACAAAGGAAAACTAATGATTGAAACGGGAAAGCCATTTTCCGAAAAACTGAAAGAATCATTTCGGGAAGATATTCCCGATCACCGCATCCTTGCCATCACTGAATATTTGAGGGATAAATTCAAAGATCGCAAGGTTATTCTTGTCACAAAAGATGTGAACTTAAGGATGAAGGCGAAATCCATTCATATCGAATCGGAGGATTATAAAAACGACAAAGTTCAGGACATCAATGTATTACACCAGGGAATTCGTGAAATAAAAGATTACAGTGATCAGTTGATTGCCCAACTCTACGAACATAACTTCCTCACTCCCGAGGAGGCAGGAATTGAAAAACCGCCGTTTGCCAACGAATTTTTCATCCTGAAGAGTCCCAAATCGAGTGTATTGGCTCATTACAGTCCTTTTCGTCAACGATTCGAAAGGGTGGATAAAAAAATTGCCTACGGCATTAAACCCCGTAATGCGGAGCAAACATTCTCGATTCAAGCCCTGCTCGATCCGGAGATTAAACTGATTAGTCTGACCGGAAAGGCTGGTACCGGCAAAACTTTGCTTGCTCTGGCAGCCGCCATTTCCCAGCACAATATTTATGAACAGATCTTGCTTGCACGACCCATCGTTGCTTTGAGTAACCGGGACATAGGATTTCTTCCAGGCGATGCTGAAGAAAAAGTACTTCCCTATATGCAGCCACTCTTCGATAATCTTTCTGTAATCAAGCGGTGTTTCAACCATAATAGTACGGAATACAAACAGATTGAAGATTTAAAAAAAGACGAAAGATTGGTGATCAGTCCATTGGCATTTATCCGGGGACGTAGTTTATCCAATTGTTTTTTCATTATCGACGAAGCTCAAAACCTTACGCCCCACGAAGTTAAAACCATCATCACGAGGGCCGGAGAGGGAACAAAGATGATTTTCACCGGCGATATTCAGCAAATCGATTCTCCTTATCTCGATATGCAATCCAATGGCTTGGCTTACCTCACCGACCGAATGAAAGGTCAGGATATTTTTGCACATGTCAACCTGGTGAAAGGAGAACGAAGTTATCTTGCTGAGCTGGCCAATGATTTGCTTTAAAAAATGTGCTAATGTGCGAATATGCTAATATGCTAATGTGCTAATATGCTAATGTGCTAATGTAAAATCAATCAAATAATTAACCAATAAATATGTTAAAAGTAAACGAATATTTCGGTGGAAGTGTAAAATCGATTGCGGTCGAAAATGAAGAAGGTATGGCAACGGTTGGCGTTATGGAAGCCGGCGAATATGAATTTGGAACATCTACTCTTGAAATTATGACCGTAACGGGAGGAACACTGGAAGTAATGCTGCCAGGCGAAAATCAATGGACGGCTTATTCAAAAGGCGGAATATTCGAGGTCGAAAAGGATGTTAAATTCAAAGTAAAAGCCAATGCTTCAGTAGCTTACTACTGCGAATACAAATAAAATTAATCAATTTGTGCTGTTATTTTGACTTTGTGAGATCTGCAGTAATTCACTCGCTGCAGATCCCGTAATGTCTGGGATCAAATTTGAATAACCCCAATTTTCACATGGGAAGAAGAATCTGATCACAATCTGAGCCCTGAAAGGGTTCAATATCTATATCTTAAAAATGTTCAACCCGCTTCGGGGTTGGTGCCGCGTTTTGTCCATTTTCCACCAGTTCCGTCCGTCAGTTGACGGAGGGGTTATTCAAATAGATACTTCTTAATCTCATTGTCCATATATCAAGGTCTTTGTCTGGTTAACAGAATTAATAAAATATGGATTAGATAAAGATTTGTCCGTTACTAAGTCAACCGGGCGCTGAAATAAATTCTCAAATTTATCAGCTAATTCAAAATATGCAATTACT
Organism: uncultured Mariniphaga sp.; assembly: GCA_964355145.1. GTDB lineage: Bacteria > Bacteroidota > Bacteroidia > Bacteroidales > Prolixibacteraceae > JAAFHB01. Next base: position 5,718 of record CAYHDA010000113.1, on the reverse strand, counting down.
TATATTTGTCAACCCATAATATATCCATAAAAATCGGGTCTATTTAAAGGATTGTTCAAATATAAATCTGCTGATGGTTAATTATTCCTCCTATATAACTCTTTTAAATTGATTATAGGACTTCATGCTGGGTCGTGCCGACCACATGAAGTCCTTTTATTGTAGGCAGTATTAATTTTTAGTAAATGTCAAATAATCTATTCCTCCATTTCCACCACTAACATCTTTAAGTTTTATTATTGTTGCGGATTTTTCAATAATTTCCCAATCATCTGTCAATTCTTCAAATTGTGCTGGTGAACTAAATAATATATTAAAATCTAAATCACTTATGCTATCATCATTACTATTACTATCAATTACAGACCAAGTACCTGTATAATTATTTGTTCCATTTGATGCAGTTAGAACATTACTTGCTCCAAATGTAAAATTATAACCATTAATACTTGTTGTTTCTTCGTGGTCCGTATCATAATAATACGTTATTCTCCAAGTTCCATTATTTACAATATTAATAATATCTGTGGGGTTAACTGATTGATTTGGACTATCATCGTCAATACTACACATAGATAATGTTGTCAGAACAAATAACATAGCTATTACTAAACTAAATTTACTTTTTTTTAAGTTTTTCATAATTTTTATTTTAAAAAGTGATTTACTAATATTTAACGTTTTTTTCAGCAAAATATTGCCTACAGGCTAATAAACACAATACAGTTGTAAAAAGTTTAAATCAAAATATGCAATTACTTATATTTGCTAACCCAAATTATATCCATAAGATTTGAGTCTGGTAAATGAAATGTTCAATTAAAAATCTGCTGATGGTTAATTATTTCTATTTGTTATTTGCTGTGTGCCTGACACTATTCTCCGGACAAACAAATTTGTATGGCCAACAGGCAACATCGAATAAGGATAATACCGGTTCAGTAAATTATTTATCTGTTCCGGTAACGGGAAACAGCTGGGCAACGAACCCACATAATACAGAATATGAATTAATTACAGAATCAGGACTTCAAAACTGGTCAGATCCGAATGTTATAATAAAAACCTATTTCAGAACTGCGCGGGCAG
>CAYHDA010000113.1:0-4529 GCA_964355145.1 uncultured Mariniphaga sp. | reverse complement strand
AACTGGTCAGATCCGAATGTTATAATAAAAACCTATTTCAGAACTGCGCGGGCAGGAAAAATTCAATTAGCACTTAGGGTTCATATAATTTCGGGCAGTTCCTCCATCAAATGTCAGATTGGGAAGGAGACAAAAGTTATAAACATAAGCAATACAACTACCGCCACTTTAAAAATCGGCACATTTAACATTGATAAATCAGGATATCAGACCGTTGTACTCACAGGAATATCAAAAACAGCCGGGACTTTTGCAGAAATATCTGATGTTCTGATCACCGGAGATGCCGTTGATAGCAGCACCCGATATGTGAAGGATGATTTTTACTGGGGCCGCCGAGGTCCTTCTGTCCATTTGAATTACGAAATTCCTCCTAACGCAGGCGATGCAGCGTGGTTTTATAATGAGATTACTGTTCCAAAAGAGAATGATGTTGTGGGTTCATATTTTATGGCAAACGGTTTTGGTGAAGGATACTTTGGAATACAAGTCAATTCGCCGACCGAGCGCAGAATTCTGTTTTCGGTCTGGAGTCCTTTTAAAACGGACAAACCAGGTGATATTCCTGAAGATCAAAGAATCATTTTATTAAAAAAAGGTGAAAATGTTACTGCCGGAGCTTTCGGCAACGAAGGATCGGGAGGACAAAGTTATCGAAAATATTTCTGGAAATCAGGGATTACTTACCGCTTCCTGCTCAAAGGAACGCCGTCAGAAAATAATTCCACTGACTATACAGCCTGGTTTTTTGCCCCTGAAATTGGAAAGTGGGAAATAATTGCAAGTTTCAGGCGTCCAAAAACGACTACTTATCTGAAAAGGCTCCACTCCTTTCTTGAAAATTTCATTCCCGAAAACGGGAATATACCCCGGATGGGAATTTATTCCAATCAATGGGTTTGCAACCCTTCAGGTGCCTGGACCGCACTGGATAGCGCCAGATTTACAGCCGATGCAACTGCCCGGAAACAGGCGAGGCTCGATTACTCCGGTGGTGTCACAAATGGACGTTTCTATTTGAAAAACTGCGGATTTTTTAATGAAACTACATCTATTGATACTTGGTTTACCCGATCCCAAACCGGTGAAGCACCAATCATTGATTTTTCATTTTTGCCATAGTCCTCATTTTTTATTTGACAGCTGTTTTGATGGTTTAATCATCATCCAAACCGATATTTTAAACTATTTGGATAAATATATCGCTTTATATTTATCTGTAATTTCAATATTAATGCTATATTTTCATATTTATCAATATATTTATTGCTGTTATTTTATATTCTTTATTTATTTTATTGCATTATTTTAAATATAATAGCAAATATTTTGCCTATTTTTTTTTGTATATTTGCAATATTAAGGCAATATGAAGATCAATTATTATTTCGCGTATGATTTATCGGGAAAAATATCTGAACAAAATCGTTTCCGGATTTAAGACGGTTTCGATTGTGGTATTAATTGGAGCTCGTCAGGTAGGTAAAACGAGTCTGATGAAATCATGTACGCTTGACGGCAAAACGCTGTTCATCAATGGTCAGGATCCTGAAATTGCCGAACTCTTTCAGCGATTGTATGATATAGAACAATATTTGAAAATCTTTCTAAACGAAAAATTGGAAGGATATCTGCTGGTTGATGAGTTTCAATTCATCCATGGAATTTCGACCAAGCTAAAACTCCTGACAGATAAACATCCCCAATTGAAAGTTCTTTGTTCAGGCAGTTCCAGCCTGGATATTTTGCAGCAAACAGACGAATCACTGGCCGGAAGAGTCAGGACCATCGAAGTGCTCTCGCTTTCATTTGAGGAATACTTGCTATTTAAAGATCAAAATTTACATAAACTATTTCAAACTTTTAATTCTGATACTGAAGGCAGTGCATTAACAGCTGTTTTTGAGGACACCCTTTCAGAATATATGCTTTATGGCGGTCTGCCCCGTGCCGCACTTGCAGCTCGTCCGGATGATAAAATGGAAATTTTAAATGACATTTATAAAACCTATTTACTAAAGGATGTTCGCAATTATGTTGCAAATCAGGATATTGTAGGATTCAACAAACTGCTGCGTCTGCTGGCATCCCAAATAGGCAATCTTGTCAATATTAATGAAATAAGCAGATCAACAGGCCTGGCTTACAAAAAATGTGAAGAACATCTATACCTGTTGGAGCAAATGTATATTCTGAAAATGATTGAACCGTATCACACCAACAAACGAAAGGTAATCGGGAAGATGAAGAAGATCTACTTCTGTGATCTGGGTCTGAGAAATATGATTGAGAACAATTTCAATAATTTAACCTTTCGAAGCGACGGTGGTGCTTTATTTGAGAACTTCGTCATGCTTGAACTCTGGAGGAATAAAAATCCCGGAGCAATTTTGCAGTTCTTCAGAACATCAGACGGAACGGAAGTTGATTTTGTACTTAACCAGCTTAATGATATTTTAGCAGTAGAATGCAAGTATAAAAATATGACCAAGCCAATTAGTCTGGTTGGGTTGAATAATTTTTGCAAAGCCGAATCAATTGAACGAAAATATATTGTCAATAAAAACTTTAACACAACGTATAAAGAGACAAAGTTAATTCAGGGGTTTCTTGTGAACCGACTTCGATAAGATTAATTTATACCTTTACCGAATTGAAAAAACAGAATTTTCACCCGTTATGAGCACAATTACTTCACAGATTTATAGAATTGTTGTACCCAAATTTATCAGAAAGAGAATACTTGCCAAAGAACTCCGGCTTGCCATTCTTAACCATTATGACGCACTTCCCGAAGCTCCTTCGACAGAACTTAAGACTGTACTGGATTATCTGAGAACAAATCCGATCGCGGTATTTCCTTATTCTTTTCAAAATAAATACAATCCGGAAACTATTGAAGTCTTTAAAGATTCACAAAAAGGATTGCGCTATGTGATGCTGGAGGGTAAAAAGCTCTATTTCAAAAGACGATGGAGTAAAAAAAGAATTCAGCACAGCTTTAATGAGTTAACAAGGGAACAGGATCCGCAGAGCCCTCACCGGTACCTTAACGACCAGTTTAAGATCGAAGAAGGTGAAGTGCTTGTTGATATAGGAGTTGCAGAAGGTAATTTTGCCCTGGGAGCAGTTGAAAAAGCATCGAAGCTGATCCTTTTTGAGACCGATAAAGAGTGGATTGAAGCCCTGAACGCCACATTCGAACCCTGGAAAGATAAAGTCGTGATTGTCAATAAATTTGTAAGCGACGTTACCAATAACACCAATACCACGTTGGATGATTATATCGCTCCAGACGAAAAAATATCCTTTTTAAAAATCGATGTGGATGGTGCGGAATCCCTCCTCCTAAGTGGTTGCAAACGTATTCTGGCTGACCAGAAGCCACTTAAAATAGCGCTTTGCACCTATCACAAAAACGATGATGAAAAGGAATTCAAGGCATTATTATCTCAAAATGGCTTCGAAACATCTCATTCCAATGGGTATATGCTTTTCTATTACGATAAAAAAATGAAGGCACCCTATTTAAGACGAGGTCTGATCAGAGGGGTGAAATGAATGATCAATGGACAATGTTCAATGGGTAATGTTCAATGGGTAATGTTCAATGATTAAAGTTCAATGATTAAAGTTCAATGATTAAAGTTCAATGATTAAAGTTTAATGGCATTATATTAAAATAATATGAATTTAGAAAAACTCTGCACCGACGTACAAACGATTGCCAAAGCAGCTGGCGTCTTTATCGCCGGAGAACGTGAAAAATTCAATCTTGACGCAATTGAAATTAAAGGCAAAGCCAATTTCGTTTCGTATGTCGATAAACAGGCAGAAGAAATGATCGTTAGCGGCTTGCGGCAGCTGCTGCCCGGATCGGGTTTTATTGCAGAGGAAGGAACGGCTGGCAATACTGACGAAAAATACAAATGGATCATCGACCCGCTCGATGGAACTACCAATTTTGTCCACAATCTCCCTCCTTTTGCAGTGAGTATTGCCTTGATGGACGAATCTGAATTGATCATTGGCGTTGTTTATGAAATCACACAAGATGAGTGCTTCTATGCATGGAAAGGGAGTAAAGCTTATTTGAATGGGAAAGAAATAAGAGTCACCACCGCAGCGACGACGGCAGATTCATTGATTGCAACAGGCTTTCCTTACTCTGCAATGGATATGCTTGATCCATTCATTGCCTCAATGCGCCATTTTATGATTCATTCGCATGGCTTGCGAAGACTGGGTTCTGCAGCAACCGATATGGCCTATCTGGCAGCAGGCCGGTTTGAGGCATTTTATGAGCATGGCCTGAAGCCATGGGATGTAGCAGCCGGAACAATCATCGTAAGACAAGCAGGCGGAAAAGTAACCGACTTCAGTGGAACCGACAAATTTCTGTTTAACGGGGAAATGGTCGCATCCAACAGTGCCTTTTTCGATGAATTTTACGATATTGTGCATGATTTTTTTGTGAAACACCCATGAATCTGCGCTTCGCAAACACGAATGAAGATAACTCAGGTGTT
>CAYHDA010000112.1:0-12777 GCA_964355145.1 uncultured Mariniphaga sp. | reverse complement strand
TATTTTTCTTGTATTCAAAGTTCTGCAGCTCGAACCCGAAACGCATGAAGTAATTATTGAACAGGTGAGTATCGTTCTTGGTAAAGACTATCTAATTTCCTTTCACGAGACAGAACCGCAGGTTTTTGAAACATTACATACCCGTATCATAACCGGTAAGGGGCGTGTTCGAAAAATGAAAAGCGATTATCTGGCTTTCACCATTATTGATATTATTATCGATCAATACTTTACTTTAATTGAGGATATTGGCGATAGTATTGAGGAAACTGAAGAAGAACTAATTGCCTCACCGGGACAAGGAATTCAGGAAGCGATTTACAAACTAAAACGCAGGCTTAGCTACGTTAAAAAGACCATCTGGCCTACGAGAGAAGTGCTCAATCAGCTCACAAAAACTGACAATCTTATCATGAACGACGAGACAAGAATCTACTTTCGGAATAGCTATGACCATACCATTCAAATTATTGAAACAATCGAAAGTTTACGTGATCTCGCAGCCGGGATGATGGATCTTTATCTCTCTACTGTAAGTTACAAAATGAATGAAATCATGAAAGTACTTACTATCTTCTCCGCCATTTTCATTCCGCTCACCTTTTTTGCCGGGGTTTATGGGATGAATTTCAAATACTTGCCAGAGCTGGAACTAAAAGAGGGGTACTTTATTTTTTGGGGAGTTATGCTTACAATCACAATCTTCATGCTAATTTTCTTCCGGCGCAGGAAATGGCTTTAGCACACTATATCAGTAAATAAAAACATTCGGTTATCTTTGAAATTAAAATCAATTATTCATCCATGAGCAAACCTATTGTAACCGCAATAGCATCCTTCGGAATGTCGGGTGTTGTTTTTCAAGGTCCATCCTTAAAAATTTATCCTCAAAAGTATAAGATTCATAAAATTCTCGAGCGGACAAAAAATGTATCTGCGCTAAGATATCCTGAAGCTACGATTGTGCGCACATACGAAGAGATCCTGAATGATCCTGATATTGAGCTGGTGATCGTCAATACGCCGGACTTTCTCCATTTCAGCATGGCAAAGCAGGCTATCGAAGCCGGGAAGCATGTGATGGTAGAAAAACCGTTTACCAAAAACAGCGAAGATGCCAGAACTTTGATCTCTTTGGCAAAGCAAAAAGGGGTGATCCTGACCGTTTACCAAAGCAAGCGGCTGGATAATGGGTTTCAGACTTTGAAAAAGATACTGGAGGAGAAATTACTCGGCAGGATTGTTGAATACGAAGCACATTACGACAGGTATCGAAATTATATTCAGGAGGGATCATGGAAAGAAGATGGTGATGAACGGACAGGTGTCCTGTTCAATCTTGGCTCTCACATTGTCGATCAGACACTTGTATTATTTGGTTTACCTAATGCTGTAACGGCACACCTCAACGTGCTGCGAACCGGCGGACGAACCACAGACAATTTCGATATCAGACTCCATTACGACAAGTTTAACGCCATTCTGCGCAGCTCCTACCTGGTGCGTGAAATAGGCCCGCAGTACATCGTACACGGAACGGAAGGCTCTTTTGTTAAAATGGGGACTGATCCACAGGAAGAGCTGTTGAAATTGCATCACCTTCCGGATGAACCGCACTGGGGTGAAGATCAGCCGGGTGATTGGGGTGTGCTCAACACAACGGTCAACGGACTTCATTTTCACGGAAAAATAGAGACCATTCCAGGGGATCTGGCTGCTTTCTTTGTGAAACTGCATGGTACTATCCGGGAAGGAAAGCCACTTTTTGTTAAACCGGAGGAGGCTCTGACAACGATCCGTATCCTGGAAGCCTGTCTCGAAAGTAACCGGTTAAAAAAGACGGTTGAGTTTAACCTGGAATAGATTGGTAGTTATAAATCAGTAATTAATAATTTTCAATTAACAATTTTCAATGATCTATATTATTAAATTTCAGTATTTTATTTACAATAAAATTACGATATAAAAAATCCTGATTGCGGAGTCCATGTAAATTCTTTTTTACCCCAACACCAAAGTTATCGTATGTTAATAAAAAAATCCGGAAACCAATTCCGGATTTTTTTATAACTATCAATGAGATTCCAATTTTGTTTATTCCCCCAGCTTCTTATACCTGATCCGGTGAGGTGCGCTATCGCCAAGCCGTTTCTTTTTGTTCTCTTCATACTCCGAATAGCTCCCCTCGAAGTAATAAACCTGTGAATTTCCTTCAAAGGCAAGAATATGGGTGGCAACACGATCCAAAAACCACCTGTCGTGCGAGATGACTACTGCACATCCGGCAAAACTGTCGAGACCCTCTTCAAGAGCCCGTAATGTATTTACGTCGATATCGTTTGTTGGTTCATCGAGTAGCAGCACATTTGCTTCAGATTTCAAGGTCAAAGCCAGGTGAAGCCGGTTCCGTTCTCCACCCGAAAGGACTCCGCATTTTTTCTCCTGATCGGCGCCACTGAAATTGAAGCGCGAAACGTATGCCCTGGCATTGAGCATTCGTCCGCCTACCATCACCTCGTCAGTTCCGCCAGACAGTACCTGATAGACTGTTTTATCATTGACAATTGCTTCGTGACCCTGATCGGCATAGCCAATTTTCACCGTCTCTCCTACCGAGAAACTTCCGGAATCAATCTTTTCGAGTCCCAAAATCATTCTGAACAGCGTTGTCTTTCCAGCTCCGTTGGGACCAATAACTCCAACAATCCCATTAGGTGGCAGAACAAATTCAAGACCCTCGAACAGCAGTCTGTCCCCGAAGGCTTTAGAAACGCCATGTGCTTCAATCACCTTATCGCCCAGACGAGGTCCGTTAGGGATAAAAAGTTCAAGCTTATCTTCTTTTTGTTTTACATCTTCATTCAAAAGCTTTTCGTATGCCCCAAGCCTTGCTTTCGATTTAGCCTGTCGTGCTTTTGGGCTCATCTTCACCCATTCAAGCTCTCGCTCAAGAGTCTTACGTCTTTTCGATACCCCTTTCTCTTCCATTTCGAGTCGTTTCGATTTCTGCTCGAGCCAGCTGGAATAGTTTCCTTTCCAGGGAATACCTTCGCCGCGGTCGAGTTCAAGAATCCATCCGGCTACGTTATCGAGGAAGTAACGGTCGTGTGTGATACAGATAACCGTGCCTTTATACTGCTGCAAATGAAGTTCCAGCCACTCCACCGATTCTGCATCAAGGTGATTGGTTGGCTCATCAAGGAGGAGGATATCCGGCTGTTTTAACAATAACCGGCATAATGCCACCCTGCGACGCTCACCACCAGATAGCACATTAACAGGAACATCACCGTCAGGGCAGCGCAATGCATCCATTGCACGCTCGAGTTTATTATTAAGATTCCATGCATCGGTAGCATCAATTTTTTCCTGAAGCACAGCCTGCCTGTCCATCAGTTTATCCATGACATCAGGATTCTCATAGACTTCGGGTAAACCGAACTTCTGGTTGATTTCCTCATACTCATCAAGAATATCGACAATTTCCTGAGCTCCTTCCTGAACAATCCCCATCACCGTTTTCGTTTCATCGAGCAATGGTTCCTGGGATAAATGGCCAACTGTATAACCAGGAGAAAAAGCCAATTCGCCGTTAAAGTCTTTTTCAAGACCGGCGATTATTTTAAGAAGGGTCGATTTACCTGATCCGTTCAGACCGATGATGCCAATTTTTGCACCAAGATAAAACGAAAGGGAGATATCCTTAATGACCATCTTCTGAGGTGGATAGGTCTTGCTCACCTTGTACATAGAAAATATAATCTGTCGATCTTCAGCCATTGAATAATTATTTTTTGTTTGATTGGCAAAATTCGTATTTTTAATCAGATTTGACAAGCGAATTTTGCAGATAAATGGATTCGGGTCAAATTAATTAATTTTCAATAATTTAGATCAAGATGAAAAAATTTATTCTTCTTTTTACCCTGACTGTCATTCTGGTACTGAGTGGTTCCCTCTATTGGAAATATGGCTTCACCTACAGTGAAGGCTATCGTGCCGGACTGCTTCAAAAAATTTCCTATAAAGGGAATATTTTCAAAACCTACGAAGGGGAATTAATTCTAAGCAGTATACAGAGTAATGCCAATGTAGCGATTGCTTCAGAGAAATTTTTCTTTTCGGTCACCAGCAAAGAGATTGCTCTTCAGCTGGAGAAGGTTCAGGGGAAAAATATTGTGATTCATTATGTCGAGAAAAATGGAACTCTTCCATGGAAAGGCGAAAGCAACTATTTTGTTGATAGTTTGAAAATTAATAATTAGTCAGCAAAGCATACTTTCCACTTCCGATCTCCACTGTCAGCCGTCCATTCTGAAGTGTCGGCTGGCAGGCTTGACCGTTTAGGAGAGCTGTCTTTGAAGCTCCCGGCAGGATCACTTTTGCCTTACAACCTACCGGGATTTCAAGATTAAATTGGAGTTGATTATTTTTCAGCGTCCAATTCACCCCCACGGTACCATAAGGAGTTTCCTTGGTTGTTTTTGCCCAGGTAATTCCTTCCGGAATCTGAGGATCGATAATCACCTGCTGATAACCCGGAAAATCATCATCGGGACGGATACCGCCCACTGCCTGGTAGAACCACGAACCTATGCCATTATAGCAATTGTGTATCCGGCTTCTGTCACCTGACCAATGTTCCCAGGTCGTTGTTGCACCTTGATCTACCATGAACAGGTACCCCGGATAATCCCTCTTTTTCAGTATAGAATAAAACAGTCCGGCAGCATGGTTTTTGACTGCCCACTCAGTAAATATGGGAATTCCCACCAATCCTGTGGCGATATGTCCTTTACGCTTGATCAGGATTTCGTTCTGCAGGGTATTGGTCACTTTAGCCGTCAAAGAGTCCGGAACAATTTGAGCCAACAACGGATAGGCCAGATCAATCTGATAACCACTTGCATAACTGTATTTAGATCCATCGAAGAATTTTTGTTGAATCTGCTTTTTGAGCTGTTCGTTTTGGATTGCATACTTTGCCGCATCATCCTTTTTTCCCAATTGCAGTGCAATCTTTTCCATTGTTCCAAGGCATTGGGTTATAAAGCAGTTATTTACCAGGTCAATAGAAGTTTTGTTCTTTTGATCTACCCCTTCAGGCGTGGCCCAGTCTCCCAGATACCAGCCTCTGTAATCTGTGTCAGGCCATGTCTGAAGCATTCCTTCAGGAGAATATTTATGAACATATCCCAGCCATTGCTGCATTACAGGATAATATTTTTCCAATAAACGGATATCTCCATAATTCTGATAGGTCTTCCAGGAGGCAGTAATAACAAAGCCACACCAGTACGGACCACCACCGGCCGGATATGGATTGGGAGCCGTATGTGGCATTCCACCGTCTTCGCGGATACAATCGCCCCACGCCTGAAGCCAGTTCGCATAAAGTGGTCCAAGATCAAACATCGTTTGTGCAGTCAGAGTGGAAGCATTTCCATCACCACCGTAACCTAAGCGTTCCAGCTGAGGGCAATCGACCAGGTACCCGCCGAGACTCAAACAACGAAGGGTATAATAAAGCAGATCATGAATGGTGTTCATATCGCTGTCGGAACACTGAAAAGTAGCTGCTTGCTTAAAATCAGTATGAATCAGGTAGGCTTTGATATTCTCCTTTTTGGGTTCTGCCACCAGATTGCTAATTTTTATATAACGAAATCCATGGTAATTGAATCTGCTGCAGAACACATCAGCACCCTTTCCGGAAGAGATATAACGATCCTCCTGGTGTTGATCCACAAACTTGCCATCTTTATCGAGGTGATCACAATATTCCATCACTACTTCCTGACCGGACTGGAGCTCCGGAAATTTGATCTCAGCCCGTCCGGTAAGGGTAATTCCCATATCAATCAACCAGGTATTAACACCAAAAGACTTCACCGAGGAAGTGTTGATCGTTCCCATTATCCGGTTTAGTTCAACAGCCTGAGGAATGACCTGATGATCTGGGATATTTGCCACAAAGACAGGATGCCAGGTGGCTCCGTTTAATGACTTGGCAGAAAAATCGGGTAATACCAATGAACTGTTTACTTTCTCACCACCAAACTTACCGGCCTTCCAATTTCCAATGCAGGTGTAACCACTTTCCCTTCCTTGCCAGGTTGAATCTGAGGCAGCCAAAGTATTCCATTTCCCTTTGACCAGCTCCTCAACCCGCGTTTTCACCAAAGGTCCGTCGTATGCTACTCCAGGCAGTCCCATGCTGTACCAACCACGTCCCAGCCAAATCACAAGGTCATTTACTCCATTACGGCAGTAAGGTGCAATATCATAGGTAAGACTCAAGGATGTTTTGTTAAATTGAGAAACGGCTGGAGCGAGGACTCCATCGCCTACTTTTTTTCCGTTGATAAAAATTTCATGATATCCCAGGGAGTTGATATGAATCAAACGTTTTTCAGCCTTGCCGGAAACTTTAAAGTGCGTTCTTAAAAGTGGACTTTCCGGATTTCCAACATTACGCGGCAACCCGATATAGGAAGCATTCCAATCATTGGCAGCTAATAAACCAACGCTAAATCCAGTAATTTTACTCCATTCCGAAACCTCATCACTCTTATTCCAGGTTTTCACTTTCCAATAGACAACTGATCGGGATGACAGTTTTTTCCCGCTCCACGGAACAAAAACACTTGAGGCAGACAGTACTTTGCCTGAATTCCATAAATCTGCGCTGTTCTCATTGAGTAAACTACTGTCGCTGGCCGCCAATACCTGATAAGCTTGCTGAACCGTCCCGTTTGTTCCGGATATGATCTTCCAGCTCAGCCCCGGAAGAGATGTGCCGATCCCCAATGGATTGTTAAGATTCTCACACCGAAGGTCGCCAACATAATGGTCCGGTTTGGCATGCACACTTCCACATAAAAGCAGAAAGAAGATGACCGGCAAACTTGAAAATAGTCTTGACATGATAAGGCAGTCTTAAATTATGAGTATTAATGCGGATATGGAAATCGAACTGAGCTTGTTATTCCCAAAAGATGAATTATTTTAATTACCTGAATCTTAAAAAATTAAATTGCTATTAGCGTAGTCAGATTCCACAATTTCTTCAGCTATAAATTTAGTATATTTCAACGAATAGCGGTATTTTCTTTGAAATAGATTAAATCATCGTTAATATCTTATAAAACCGGGTTACAGAAGAAACAATAATCAGTTGTTATGCGTTTAGACAGAAAAGACAAAAGAATATTACCGTAAAACTTAAACAGAGTTATGTCAACATCAAATTTATTTTCGAAATACACTTTAGGTGACATTGAATTACAAAACAGGATCGTCATGGCACCAATGACACGCTGCCGGGCAATTGGAAATGTACCAAATGATTTAATAGCTGCATATTATGCACAACGCGCCGGTGCCGGACTCATTATTACTGAAGGGGCTTCGCCTTCACCAAACGGACTTGGATATTGCCGTATTCCAGGCCTTTTTAATGAAGCACAAGCTGAAGGATGGGAAAAAACAACCAGTGCCGTTCATAAAGCGGGAGGAAAGATTTTTGTTCAGTTAATGCACGCAGGCAGAATCAGTCATTCCTTGAATTTACCTTCAGGTGCAGCTGCTTTGGCTCCATCGGCGGTTAAGGCAGCAGGTCAGATGTGGACCGATCAGGAGGGAATGAAGGATTTTGATGTGCCAAAGGCAATGAATCTGCAGGAGCTTAAACAAACGGTAGAAGAATATAAAAATTCAGCACTGCTTGCAGTAAAGGCAGGTTTTGACGGAGTTGAACTTCATGCTGCCAATGGTTATCTTTTGGAGCAATTTATCTCGCCGGTTAGCAATCTGAGAACAGATGAATATGGCGGAAGTATTGAGAATCGTTGCCGCTTCGTTCTTGAAGTCGTTGATAATGTGATTAAAGCGATTGGCGTTAACAAAACCAGCATCAGGCTCTCCCCTTTTGGCGTCGCCAGTGATATGCCTCATTATCCAGAAATTGAGCAGACTTACACTTATCTTGCCGAGGAATTAAACGCGAGAGGAATCGTTTATATCCATCTTGTTGATCACAGTGCCATGGGCGCTCCGGAAGTTCCGTTCAGCATCAAAAATACCATCCATCAAAAATTCAAAAATACTTTAATCCTTACAGGTGGCTACAACGGCGATAGTGCCGAAGCTGATCTCCTGAGTGGCTACACCGACTTAGTCGGTTTTGGCCGGCAGTTCATCAATAATCCCGATCTTGCAGACAGGCTAAAAAATAACTGGCCATTATCCGAAACACTGGATTTTGACACTTTCTATTCTGCTGACGAAAAGGGATATACCGACTATCCTGCCTATAGTAAATAATTATCAATGAACAATGTTCAATGTTCAATGTTCTTTATTATTGATTATATGTAATTTACAACAATTTTAATAGATCATTAAATCATTTTGATTACTGATTTGAGGAGAACTGAATCTCAATTTGTTGTTCTGAAATTCTGCGATTTGGGGTACTGTGAAAAAAACATATTTCATAGTGCCCCACATCTTTTTTTTATCCTCTCTCCTTTTGAAACCTGATGGTCTCCCCTTTCAAATTAAAAAGTTAAATTTGACGTCAAAATACAAGAGATGATCAAATCAATGACAGGTTACGGGAAAGCCGAGTGTGAGCTGGCCCAAAAGAAAGTTACGATTGAAGTAAAATCGCTCAACAGCAAACAGCTGGAATTAAACACCAGAATGCCCGGTATCTATAGAGAAAAAGAGCTGGAAATGAGGCGTGAAATTTCAGACAGGCTAATTCGGGGAAAAGTTGATTTCAGTCTATTTGCCGAATCATTGGGGGTCGAAAGTAACACGGTCATCAACAGTTCAATGGTGAAAAATTATTTCGCTCAGCTCTCCGAAATCAGCAGCGAACTTGGCATTCCGGTTAACGCGAACACTTTGCAGATAATCATGCAAATGCCTGATGTCGTTAAATCGACCCGTGAGGAACTTAATGAAGATGAATGGAAAAAAATTCAGGCCGGGATCCACGAGGCTCTGGATGCTCTTGATATATTCAGAATTCAGGAGGGAATTTCCCTGACAAAGGATATCGTATTCAACCTTAACACAATAACTACTCTGCTCGAACTGATCCAGCCTTATGAACTTGAGCGCTCAACAAGGGTGAAGGAACGTATCCTGGAAGGATTAAAAGAACTTTCATCGCCGGAAGGTGTCGATCATAACAGGCTCGAGCAGGAGATGATTTTCTATCTTGAAAAACTGGATATCAACGAGGAGAAAGTGCGGCTAAGTAATCATTGTTCCTATTTTATGGAAACTCTTGAGCTGGATGAGCCTGTCGGTAAAAAACTTGGATTTATTTCACAGGAAATCGGTCGTGAGATCAATACACTCGGATCGAAAGCGAATCATACTGAGATGCAGAAGTTGGTGATCGGGATGAAAGATGCACTCGAGCGGATAAAAGAGCAATTGCTCAACGCATTATAAGTAATATTAAATCAATTGTTTAAATTCATGGAAGAAGGCAAACTGGTCATTTTCTCCGCGCCATCAGGAGCCGGCAAAACAACGATCGTAAGGCACTTACTTTCATTAGGCTTGAATTTTGGATTCTCTGTATCAGCCACAACCCGGAAACCACGTGGAAATGAACAAAATGGCAAAGACTACCATTTCCTGAGTGTAGAAGATTTTAAAAATAAGATAGTTCGAAATGAATTCCTGGAATGGGAAGAGGTCTATCCGGGATGTTTTTATGGAACCTTGAAAAGTGAGGTAGAAAGGATGTGCAAAAATGGTCAGAATGTCCTTTTCGATGTTGATGTTGTCGGCGGCAGTACTATTAAAAAAATTTATGGAGCAAAAGCCCTGGCTGTATTTATTCAGCCACCATCAATTAAAGATCTGGAATTAAGACTGTTAGAACGATCAACCGATAGTCTGGAAGGAATCAGAAAGCGGGTTGAAAAAGCTGAGCATGAGATCGGTTATGCTGATTTATTTGATTTAATCATTGTCAACGATAAGCTTGAAGATGCCCTTCTTGAAGCGGAAGAACAAGTCAAGGCATTTCTTGACAAAACCTCCGAATAACACGAAGAGTCATAAAAATCATATTTATATCAATTTAGTCGTTAATGAGAATCGCTGTCTTTTCAGGATCATTTAATCCCATTCATAACGGTCATCTGGCTATAGCACGTGCCGTGCTGGCGCAAGGTGCTGCGGAGGAATTGTGGTTTCTGGTTTCTCCTCAAAATCCGTTAAAAATAAATACTCAGCTCTATCCGGAAGATGATCGTCTGAAGATGGTTCAACTGGCCATAGAAAATGAACCGAAAATGTCGGCGAGTAATTTTGAGTTTCTCCTCCCCCGCCCGAGCTATACAATTCATACGCTCGAACAGCTAAGATTGAATTACCCTCAACATCAGTTCACGCTGCTGATCGGAGGAGATAACCTTGCCATATTTCACAAATGGGTTCAATACCAAAGAATTACAAATGAGTTTGGGCTGATTGTCTATCCCCGGCCTGGATCAGAATCAGAAAACATTTCTCAATTTCCCAACTCCACATTTATTTCGGCACCCCTAATCGATATCTCTGCAACTGAAATCAGGGCTAAACTGACCAGGGGCGAATCAATTTCGGAGATGGTGCCCGGGAAGGTGGCTGCGTACCTGAACACATTATCAGGAAAATAGCAGGCCTCAAATGATTTCGGGAAAAGCAGCAGAACTGTTAATACACTAAAAGTTTTACTTTTGTACTCCACTTTGATGGTTCACCAATCAGGAGAGATGCCAGAGTGGTCGAATGGGACGGTCTCGAAAACCGTTGTACTGGCAACGGTACCGTGGGTTCGAATCCCACTCTCTCCGCAATAAAGCTTGATTATCAGGTGATTACAAGATTTACACACGATTTTACACACGATAAGTGTAAAACGTGTGTTTTTTTATACCTCCTGTTTTAGCGTCCTAAATCACCGAAAGAATTCTTATTTTCCTGCACCGTTGAAAGGGTGGCGGGGCCTTGTGGGTCAAGGTTAAAGAGAGAGCAAAAGTCCTTCAAAGCTGGAATCTAATAAAGCTGCCGTAGCTAATTTTGCATAATCACCTTATAAGACATATTTCTGAGAGAGAATCCTCTGTTCTGTATTATAAGGCCTGATTATGTAAATTTAGCGGATTCAGAAAACGGAAACCAACCTGGTAGTTGTCCCGGCAGAATAATCCCAATAGACTTCATGCAAAAAGACCGGGCGAGACCTGAAGAATGAAGGTCGGGGATTTTTGCAAGCTTAAAAAATAATTCAATAGACTGGAACACTTGAAAACCATTTAAAGTCAAATCAGAAAGCATTCTGGGATAATGCTTTCCTCCGGGTTTGGCTATTGTTCTTAATGACTATTATCAGGCATTAAAGTACTCAATTGCAAAGGATTGAATTCGAGGCTTAATTTACTGAGCCCGGTGTGATAGATGCTCATGATCTTTCCGAAAAAGATTGCCTTATTAAATTCAGCATCCGCAAAATTATTTTCGGTAATGGCATATCCCTGACTTTCGAATATTGTTTGAAGGACAAACGAAACTTTAAACTGAAGACAGAAAGCGCCGTATCCATTGGCATTGAGGTACAGATTTTCGAAATAACCATATTTCAGGTGCGTAAGACCAGGACCGGACCAATCCTGACGGTTGACCTCGAACGGACCATTTACATCGGTGACGATAAATGGGGTTACTACATATTTGCCATTATCGGTGGTATTGGCTGCATCCCATTCGGTGAGTTTATCGTCGAGCGATGGGATGTTGATGTATTCGAAACTCGAACCGGGCCACCATTCGGAGCCATAGTCGAGATCGGTCAGCATTTTGCCTTCGATCTGACGGGTAAACTCTGTATTGCCGCTTTGCAGAACCAACCCGATTTCGTTTGCTGTTACCTCGTCGTAATCGACCTGACCGCGAAGGATCTGAATACCGGCATCTTCGAGCACAAACGACTGCACGGCAATATCGCCGGCACGCTGCAACTTCCCTGGCCAGCCAAGGTGGTGCTGATTTGGAAGTGTTGGCACTGCAAACGGATACGAGAAAGATCCGGTATCCTCGTTCAGTAGTGGCGATGTTCGTTCGATGCTGATGGTGGTAGCAACGGGTAAGGCTATGAGCCGGCTATTGACTGTTAATTTCATCAGTAGTGATTTGTTTTGGCGAAGTTAGCGGGACGACGGGGGTTGGAAAGGACAATATTTTGCTTCGGCTACGCTCAGCAACCTGCTTCGGGTGGGTGAAGCAAACGGATTCGGGTGCGCTACTAATGGTTTATTTATTTATTTATTATTTTGACGCTCAACCAGGGGGATTGGGATACGGTTGGGGATGGTGGTGGGCCGAGGTGGGAAAGAAGGTGATTGATAATTTTGAGAAGAGATAAACAAAATTGTTTTGTTATTTAGAAATGATCAAAACTGACTGATCAATTTTAAATAAGTAACATGAATGCTTAATCTTACGCTATTTAATGTCTATCTTTATGTTCAAAACTGGATTTTCATTAAAAAAGAGGCAAAAAAATACCCCCGTATTGTAAGACGAGGGCGCCTTAAATGTTTTCACAACGGAATAATCCTTATTGTGATTTAGATAAGAAACATGAGTAAAAAAATAGCGACTACGTGGTGTACGCAGTCGCTCAGTGAAATAAATCCTGCGGCTTATAGCCTTGTTGTGATTTGTCTTTCGGGAGCAAATATAAAAAGAAAAATAATATAAAAA
>CAYHDA010000111.1:0-12893 GCA_964355145.1 uncultured Mariniphaga sp. | reverse complement strand
TACGATGCATTTCCGGATTAGCAGGATTATTAAACTGCATTGGAATAAAACTGCCGGAAATTGCACGCTGAAGCTCTTCTGCCTTGGCGATTGCGCCTTTCATTCCGTCTTTTCCGGGGGTTAATATCACCTCTCCGCCGTAGGCCTGTACGATCATTCGCCGCTCAATACTCACAGAATCAGGCATTACAATTTTAAGTTTATACCCTTTGGCGGCACACACAAAAGCAAGGCCGACGCCCGTATTACCACTTGTAGGTTCAATAATTATCGTGTCTTTGTTGATTAAGCCGCTCTTTTCGGCGGCATCAATCATTGCAAAGCCTAATCTGTCCTTAACTGATCCACCTGGATTTTGAGACTCCAATTTTACAATAACTTCGCAATCCAGACCTTCAGTCAAACGATTTAACCGAACCATTGGGGTACGCCCAACGAGATCGACAATACTATCTGCAATTTTCATAATTATATTAATGTCTTTAAATTTATTTTGAAGTCTTTAAATTATTGAAATCAAAACTACTGCCTTATGTACCTAACAATCTAATAAGACGATAGGTTCAATCCATGTTTTGCAAGCGCAGTTATCGCATGCGTGGTTCTTTCAGTACCAATGCCGTCAATTAATTCATATTTAAAGCCAAATGAGTGAATTTCATCACAATACAACTTCAGAAGCTGTTCCCTTTTATCTCCGCCATTTTCCCTGACCGGATCAGCGATCCAAGGCAGATCGGTATTACACACTAAGAAAAGTTCGATTCTGGAGGAGCGAATATGTTCTATAACCCATTCCGGACATTTTTCGTAAACCAAATCAAACCATATCTTTGTAATAATCAACCATGTATCGAATATTAATACCCCCTTTTTAATCGTTGATGCCACCTTAGCTTCCTGAGCAATCTGGTATCTTGCTATTTGAACAACATCCTCATATTCATAGGGATGACCTAAATTCTCGATATAGTGACGTGCATATTCAGGTATCCAAACAGCGTTCATTTGCAGCGCCAATGCCTTGGCCAATTCCGTTTTACCGGTTGATTCAGGTCCGGTGATTACTACCCTCTTAATCTTATTATCGTTCAACATATTAATTTCCGGGGCTCTTTTTGCCATTCGTGGTATCCTATTCCTGCCATTATTGTATAAACTACAAAGAGAAAAACTGTTGAATAAAGACCTCTGTTCAAATAAATGGCAGCAGATATTAAATCAATAAAGATCCAGATTATCCAGTGTTCCAACTTTTTACGTGCAAGCATCCAGGTAGCAATAATACTGAGTGATGTGGTAAAAGCATCGCCCAACGGAACAGGTGAATCAGTATAACGACCTAAAATATAATACATCACTAATGTAATGAGTAAATTTAAAATAAAAAGTCTGACCCAAAGATCTGATGCAGTACGGCTTACCTCCAACTTCTCTTCTCCGGATCCGGGCTCTCCGCTATGTTTCCAGCTCCACCACCCATAAAAGCTGATGACTAAATAATAACCCTGAAGCAGCATCCCTGCATAAATTTTAGCATCAAAAAATACCAGGCAATATAACAGTGATGTAATTATCCCTGTGGGCCACGTATATAAACTTTGGCGAATAGAGAATATAATGTAAATTAATCCAAAAACGGTTCCGCCAAGTTCTATTTTGTGCGAAAAAGTCCAATCAAGCAAGAGACTTATACTCATTTTATCCAGAGAATACTTCGATCAAAAAAAAACAATTACTTATTCAAATACCGATTAAATTCTTTTTGATCGGAAAGAATTTCAATTGCTTTTTCAATTTCCTTATCGTCTTCAATCATAATCTGATAGTAAGCTCCCGGATCATATATATCTCTGGCAACAACAGCTTTAATCTGTCTTTCGATAATCATTCCAGACACTTTAAGGCTCTCGTCGTCTCTTTTAATCCCTTCCTTTTCGCCGGCTTTAATCAGCTCCTCCATCGAGGTATTTGCAAGATGGAAATTAGTTTTAAAATCGTCAACCGTTTTATACTTAACTTTAAGTTGATCCCTGTTTTTATCAATGAAGCCGACTGCAAAAGGGAACAGAACATTTTTACGAACCAGATTATTGAAATACCGGTAATACATCGAAGTATCCATCGGAATAAATATATCGGGCATAATGCCACCTCCACCGTAAACACTCCGTTTTGTGACCAGCGTTTTCATTTTAAGCGAATCAGGAAAAGATATACTGTCCTTACTGAACATTTCACCTTTTTCAAATCGCTTAAGATATTCATTCCGGTAATTTTTAATATCATCCTTATACGGTTTCTGAATATTTCGCCCTGCAGGAGTAAAATAATGAGCTGTAGTGAGGCGAACCATCGAACCGTCATTGAGCTGGAAAGGTTGTTGTACCAGCCCTTTACCGAATGAACGGCGCCCGATAAGCACACCTCTGTCCCAGTCTTGGATTGCACCTGAAACAATTTCAGAAGCAGAAGCCGAACCTTCATCAATCAAAACGATCAGATTCCCTTGAATAAAATCTCCCCGAACGGT
This sequence comes from uncultured Mariniphaga sp., assembly GCA_964355145.1. GTDB lineage: Bacteria > Bacteroidota > Bacteroidia > Bacteroidales > Prolixibacteraceae > JAAFHB01. Next base: position 10,360 of record CAYHDA010000111.1, on the reverse strand, counting down.
TGAATAATAATCTCTGCGGGGACTATGTACGCCTTCGGTATAAACAATCAGCTTTTTCTCCTCAAGAAACTGATTAGCCAGATCATATGCTGCACCTAAAAATCCACCACCGTTCCCTCGCAAATCCAGGACAAGATTTTTAACTTTGGCACTGGCATTAAGTGATTTCATTGCTTCTTTGTACTCCTCAATAGTTGTTGCGGCAAATTTATTCAGCTTAATATATGCAGTTTCTTTATTCAGCATAAATGAAGCATCGACGCTGTAAATTGGAATTTTATCGCGGATAATCGTGAACTCAAGTGGCGACTTCTCTCCTCTTCGAAGGATTTCAAGATTAACCTTAGTCCCTTTATCCCCTCTTAACAATTTGAAAACGTCCTGATTTTTAAGGCCTATCCCTACAATATTCTTTTCATTCACTTTAACTATCCTATCTCCCGGTCTGAGACCTACCAACTCTGATGGTCCTCCCGGAATAGTCGTCATAACCATTAGCGTATCCTGAAAAATATTGAAAGAAATCCCGATACCTTCAAAATTTCCTTCCAATGGCTGATTCATCTCTGCCACTTCATTTTTTGAAATATAGATTGAATGGGGATCCAGGGTTGAAAGCACTTCAGAAATTGCGTGCTCTGTCAGCTTGCCGATATTGGTTGTATCAACATAAAAACTCTCAATCAGATTCAGAATCCTCCCAAACTTAATAGCTTGCGACTGTACATCCTGGGCTTTAAGAACGGATAAACTTCCTGTAAATAAAATAAAAAGCAGGAATATCGTCTTTTTAAGGGCATCAAAATAATTCATAGTTAAGAAATTGTATTCATTGCTCAAAAATAAAAAGAATAATCGCAATTAAGGTTATAAATATTTTTTCCCATAAAAAAAGATGAGCATTAATCAGCTCATCTTTTCTTACTTTATGTGGTATAATTTATATGTAATGGGAATATTATCTTTAGCTCAACACCAGATTAACTTTATTTTTATACTCATTAAATTCGTGGATTAAAGTAGTGAACAACTCCTTAACAGTAATAATTTTATCGGTTCGCCAAACATTACTGCCTGCGAAGGCATATCCATGTTTGAAATTCCCTTTCAGAGCCGCGGAAAGAGATGCAATTATGCAGTAGGGAGCTGTGCTGATATCACAGGTTTTGATACAATTTACGGGGCAGATTTTAGGTTGTTTTGTTCCTGCCTCTACTTCATTCAGAAATTCACTTGAAATGGCCCGTCCTGGCATTCCTACAGGACTTTTTATGATGCGTACGTCATTAATATCGGCATTAATATAAGCTTGTTTGAATTTATCGGAAGCATCGCATTCAACAGTTGTAACAAAACGGGTACCCATCTGAACTCCTGCAGCCCCCATCTCCAAAAATTTATCAATGTCTTCGCCGGTATAGATTCCACCCGCAGCAATAACAGGAATTACACATCCGTGCTTTTCGCCGATCTCATTTGCAACTGCGATAACTTCAGGAATAAGCCGTTCAAGAGTATAGTCCTGATCTTCGAGTTGCTCTACTTTAAATCCAAGATGACCTCCTGCTTTTGGTCCTTCTACAACGATGGCATCAGGTAAATAGTCGTAATTAGCTTTCCACTTATTACAAATCAAGGCAGCGCCTCTGGCCGAGGATACGATAGGTACCAATCGGGTTTTTGAATCAGGTGTTAAGTACTTGGGTAAGTCAAGCGGGAGACCTGCACCTGAGAAGATGATATCGACACCTTCTTTAATCGATGTTTTTACCAGATCAACATAATTGGATAATGCGACCATAATATTAACTCCGATAATACCTTTGGAATTCGCCCTGGTTTTTCGAATTTCCTCAGTTAAACCAAAAATACAATTTTCAAGATAATCACTGGAGTGTTTCTTATATAAAAAACCAATTCCTGCCGGTGAAATAACTCCTACCCCACCTTCATTAGCGACTGCTGAAGCCAGGCCGGATAAAGATATTCCAACACCCATACCACCTTGAATAATGGGCAGGTCGATTTTTAAACCACCAATGTTAAGATTTTTCATTTTCATGCCAAGATTAAAATTAATACCTGAAAGAGTAAACCAATTGATACTCTAAAAGTTTTGAAATACGCTACAATGATAATAACTTAAATTATTCAACGATAAAATATGGGTTATTCTGCACAAATAGGTTACAAATGCTGGATTTTGGGACGAAATGCGCTTCTTATTGGGACGAATGACGTATTTGAATTTGCAATTTCAAAAAGACTGGGTGGGTTTTATCCTTTTGAAATTAAATTTCGAAGAGCAGATATATAATTTCTTGAAACTGGAATTTTAAATCCAAGATTACTTAATTCAACGAAATAACCTTTGGAATTTCCGGTTAGTGCCTGTATTTTTGAAATATTAACCATCCAACAGCGGTGGCATTTTATAAATTCAGGTTTCTCTTTCATGTATTGTTCTATAAAAGCGAATGATTGCCTGAACAGCTTCTTTCTGCATACCTGGTTATCGAGCCAGAAAATCTCAATATAGTTTCCTGAAGAGTGGAAAACGAGCATTTCCTCCAATTTTGCAGAAAATAAATCTTTCCCGTTCTCGCCAATTATTTGTACATCATTATCAGCTGTATTATCGGGCTTTTCGTCTTTGAACCAGTGCTTACGGCTATTGTCTATAACACTCACCATTTTGTCTTTAAGGGAATGATTATAATTAATCAGGTTTAAGAGAACAAGAGGAAGTAAGGCAAGAGCTCCGGTTCTGAAAATAGGCAAATCCGTAAATTGGATTTGTCTTACGAACCAGGCCATAAAAGAAAATATCACGAACAGATTACTAAACAGCCAAATATTCCACACCATTTCCTTACGGATGGTCCAATTGGAAGAGTCAAAAACCCTTGGCATAATTCCAGGCAAAATCAAAGTATTCGCAAAAAGACTGCCTGCACTCATTATTCCCGCACCCAAAACAAAATAACCGTCGTGTTCCGACTTGAGAAAGTTGATTCCAAATGGCTGAAAATAAAGCACAAATAAAACAAACCCCATCCCCACCAAGCCGATAGTTTTAACATTGTGTTTAAAATTATTATTAAACGGATAAGGCTGATTGAGATTCTCGAACATAGTCTTATTTTTTCAACGCAAAAGTAACAAAAATCATACTCGTGACAGAAAAATTTTGACGGCCCAAAATTGAATTCAAATTGGCCACAACCAAGGTTGATGATCTTGCAAAAAAAGATTGGTTATGTGACATAAAACGCGAAAGCTTCAGAATTTCTTCTGAAGCTTTTGCGGTCTGGACGGGACTCGAACCCGCGACCCCATGCGTGACAGGCATGTATTCTAACCAACTGAACTACCAAACCGTTTTTATATCTTCAACAAAAAGAAAGAACAACTTATTAATTGCCTGATTTTCCTAAGGCGGTGCAAATATACGCCATTTTTTTGTACTGCCAATGTATCTTAAATAAATAGATTAAAAAATGATGCGACAACCTGTCATCATCCAATCCTTCAGTATTTTAAATATCTAATTACGACTGTTGTTTTATGAAACACTCATGATTCCGCCCTTCGCAAACGCGAATGAAGATAACACCGGTGCTCTCCCGATAAATCGGGACAGGCTATCAGACAATTAAAAAACAAATTATCTTCTGGTGAAAAAAGAAAAATATACACTCCCATAGGTCCTTAATTCCAAAAAGTAAGGATGTGAAGCAAAATCGTTCGTCTTTCCATGCTCAAGAATCAATAATCCCTCTTCGTTAAGAAGGGTACTGTTGAATATTAAATCCGGAATTTCTGCTATTCGCTTCAATTCATACGGAGGATCGGCAAAAATAATATTGAATCGTTCCTGCGAACGCGAAATAAACTTAAATACATCCGTATTCAGGGCTCTAACCGAATTTTTGACTCCCAATTTTTCAATCACAGAGCAGATAAAATTGTAATGAAACCTGTCCAGTTCAACACTAGTAACGTTGGGACAGCCTCGCGAGACAAATTCGAAAGTGATACTGCCTGTTCCGCTGAAGAGGTCAAGAACACTTTTATTTTCAAAATTATACCGGTTATTTAAGATATTAAAAAGATTCTCACGGGCAAAATCAGTAGTTGGCCTTGCCTTGAAATTTTTGTCAGGTCTGAATATCCGGCTTTTAAAATCACCTCCTATTATTCGCATTTATATAAGCTTAAGAGTGAAGAATAGTAGTGTTCAGGTAATTGACTGAAAGTATAACTGTATAGAAATGTTGAATCGCGCTTGGCAAAGGCTGTCTGCCTGACATATTTTTTAAACAAATGATAAACAGGCGAAACCTGCGGCACCTGTCCGTGGAGGATTAACTCGGTACTCTCAGCAGACAACTTCAACTGATCAAAAGCAAAAAGAACGTGATACAAAATATCTCTTTCAGTTTTATAATTAAATACATTGCATTGAATTAATTTAGAGCCATTTACAACGACCATTTCGAAAATATCCCGGAAAAAATTCACATGAACCTGGCATCTGTCCGGGAAAGCACGATTTTGCTTAAGAACACCTTCAACAAGAGGAAAGAGGTTGTGTTTGACCGTACTCTTTGAAAATTTGGCCTCCAGGTAGTCTTTTAAGTTTTTAGGAATATCGAAAATGCACCAACACTCCGCATTTGAAAAGAAATTCTCGCCTACCACAAAACCATTTTCGTGAACATTATTAAACCACAAATACTTATTTGAAAATCCATTGCTGTAAAAAGCCTGTGGAACCATTGTAAACTTTGGTGTTGAGTACAGGATATCAATGCTTTTGAAGTCGCAATTGAAAATCTCCTCAGACTCTATGGCTTCGCGTACTTGTTTTAATAGCAGGCGCGGTCGTTTTAGAAAAAAATGGCGACCATTCAATACAACGTATTTCCCTCGTGGAATATCAATTACGGCAAAATAAAATCCATCCAAACTAATCTGGATGGATAAATGATATAAATGAGTTTGAGCGTTATCGAAAGTCTTATCAATAAAACTAATATCACGCATTTGTTACTTTCATTTACAATTATCAGTTCGTATGGTACAAATTTAAAAAAAATGACAAACCTTTGCTAAAGAATCTGACAAAAATAAAGCCCGGCATGCTGAAAAAATTCATTTCTAATCTGATTATTGAAGAATTAAAATTCGAACCGACTGATTGTCAGATAGAAATGGCAGAAAAACTTTCCGAATTTATCACATTTGATCATTCAGACATTGTATTTTTATTGAGAGGATATGCCGGCACCGGAAAAACCACTGCTCTGAGTGCACTTGTAAGGGTTCTTGACACCTTAAAGATGAAAGCGATTTTACTGGCTCCTACAGGAAGAGCCTCAAAGGTCCTTTCGAGGTATTCAGGAAAACCGGCAACGACTATCCATAAAAAAATATACCGTCAGCAATCGGTAAGTAACGGTTACGGAAAATTCAGTCTGGACAGAAACCTCCATACCAATACCATGTTCATTATTGACGAGGCTTCAATGATTTCAAATATGCCCCAGGAGCAAAACATCTTTGGTTCCGGCTACCTGCTTTCGGATGTAATCGAATATGTGATGTCCGGAGAGAACTGTCGTTTGATTATTGCCGGCGATACAGCTCAGCTTCCTCCTGTCGGCTTCAGCATTAGTCCTGCCCTTGAAGAGGAAGAATTACGATTTTTTGACCTTGAAGTAATCAAATGTGAACTCAATCAGGTTGTCAGACAGGCATTGAAGTCAGGTATTCTTGAGAATGCAACAATGATCCGAAATTTGCTCACCAAGGAGCAACATCAGGGATACTGGAAAATAAAAACTACGGGATTTAATGATATTATCCGCATAGGCGGGGCAGATCTGATTGAGGAGATCTCAAGTTGTTATCATAAGTTCGGCATTGACGAAACTATTGTGGTGACACGCTCAAATAAAAGAGCCAATAAGTTTAACGAAGGAATCCGCAGATCAGTTCTGTATCGCGAGGAACAGATTTCGACCGGGGATCTGGTAATGAGTGTAAAAAACAATTACCATTGGGCAAAACAATCAGAAGAGCTCGGATTTATTGCCAACGGCGACATCGCTGAAGTAGTGAAAATTCGTAAATATGAAGAGAAATATGGATTTCATTTTGTGAATGTCACCCTAAGACTCATTGATTATAAAGACATTGAAATTGATTGCAAGGTCATTCTGGATACTTTAACGATGGAGACTCCTTCGCTTTCACAAACCGATCAGAGAAAGCTATTTGACGAAATTTCCGCGGATTATCCCGAAATACGCAACAAAAAGACCTTATGGGAAAAGATTAGGGAAAATGAATACTTTAATGCGTTGCAAGTGAAATTCTCGTATGCGTTAACTTGTCATAAATCTCAGGGAGGACAATGGAAAGCCGTCTTTCTGGATCATGGTTATTTAACTGAAGAGATGATTGACCGTGAATACCTCAGATGGGCTTATACGGCATTCACCCGACCGACCGAGCGACTTTATCTTGTTAATTTCAACAAAGAGTTTTTTGACGAAGAAGAATCAATTTAACCAGATCAGGCCGGTTAATAAGAATATGCTGAATCACAATTCAAATCTGTTCCCGTCGTTTGCAGCAAAAGTATTTGGAAATACTGCCCGGGCTTCCTCAACCAGCGGCTCCACATTTTTATACCGGTTCGAAAAGTGACCAATAATCAGCTTCTTAACGCCGGATTCGCTTGCAATTGTGGCGGCTTGTTTTGCGGTTGAATGGCAGGTTTTCAAGGCGAGATCACTTAATTCATCTGAAAATGTTGCTTCATGATACAGCAGATCAACATCTTTGATGACAGGAATGATTTGTTTCCGGTATACAGTATCAGTAACGAAAGCATAAGCACGAGCAGGATCAGGAGGAAATGTCAGATCCTTGTTTGGAATAATTACACCCCCAGGCACCTGATAATCGGCTCCCCTTTTTATTGCGACCCTGTCCTTGATTGGAATTTTAAGATATTCAATTTTATCGCCTCTCAGATGAAGTTCATGGACTTTTTCTCTGAAGATGAATCCGCAGCACGGGATCCGATGTTTTAGTGGAAACGATTCAACGATAAGTTTCGAATCCTGATAAATTACTGCTCTGCTGCGGAAATTCAAAGGATGATAAATAATTTTAAGATCAACAAAATCATTCATGAATTTCAAAAAATGATCCATCATGATTTTTAATTCAGAGTGGGAGTAGATATGTAACTCTCCCTTTTTGCCCCCAAGAGCGATCGTTGAAATTAACCCCGGAAGTCCGAAGATATGATCTCCGTGGAGATGAGAAATAAATATATGATTAATCTTTCCGACTTTTATTCCATATTTACGCAGCTGTATCTGGGTTCCTTCACCGCAATCAATAAGATAAAGTTTTTCGTTCAGACCCACAACCTGAGAAGTTGTAAATCGCGATGAAGTGGGAAGCGCAGAACTGCTGCCTAAAATAGTGACAGAGAAAGGGAGCATATTCAAAGTTTTTTCAAACCTACACTAAAAGCTTCGATTTTGCAATATAAAAAAAACCCGGTTGTTTAGGCCGGGTTTTATATTTATTAAAGTTCAGATTTCTTGATGAGTAATTTCTCTGCCTCTTCGACTCCTGCCGTTATCAGCAGAATAGAATCGAGCATTGCCATCTTGATCATCTTTTCGACTCCTTGGGACAGGTTGCATATAATAAATGTCCCCTCCGTATCTTCACAAAGCCGATTTCCAACAAGAATTGCACTTAATCCGGAAGAGTCGCAATATTTGCACTCCGCAAGGTCAAGGATAATGCTACAATCTCCGTTATTAGTCAGCCTCACAAATTCTGCTTTTAATTCCGGGGAAATAAAACTATCAAGACGTTCCCTGACCACTTTTATGCAGGAATAATTTGCCTCTTTTTGAACAGTATAATTCATAGTTTCAAATTATCAAATATTACTCAATCAATAATCAACTTAATTATCTCTTTTCTCTTTCTCTTCCATCTGAGTTCTTAAAGCAGCCAATTCGCTGATATCGCCTAATGTAGTCTTCTCGGCGTTATCTTTCAGCGTCTTCACACCCTTTTGGGTCTGTTTTGCTGTAGCTTTTTTCTTTGCTGTTTCTTCAGACTTCTTAGAATCCTCGTATACACGTGAGTGTGAGAGAATTATGCGCTTTGCCGATTTTGAGAATTCGATAACCTTGAACTCAAGCTTTTCGTCCATCTTAACATTTGAGCCATCTTCTTTCACTAAATGACGAGGTGTAGCAAATCCTTCAACGCCATAAGGCAATGAGATAACTGCTCCCTTATCGAAAAGATCAATCACTGTGCCTTCATGCACTGAATCAACAGTAAAGATGGTCTCGAATACATCCCATGGATTCTCTTCCAGTTGTTTATGACCGAGACTCAAACGGCGATTGTCTTTGTCAATGTCAAGAACCTGAACATCGACTTCAGCACCAATAGCAGTAAATTCAGATGGGTGTTTAATCTTCTTGGTCCAGCTAAGATCGCTGATATGAATCAGACCATCAACACCTTCTTCGATTTCAACAAAAACACCGAAATTGGTAAAGTTACGAACACGGGCTACATGATTGGAACCGATTGCATATTTCGCCTCAATTTTATCCCATGGATCGTTCTTCATTTGCTTGATGCCCAATGACATTTTGCGTTCGTCGCGATCAAGTGTAAGAATTGTAGCTTCCACTTCGTCTCCAACTTTCAGGAAGTCCTGTGCAGAACGGAGATGTTGTGACCAGCTCATTTCAGAAACATGGATCAGACCTTCAACTCCCGGAGCAATTTCAATAAATGCACCATAGTCAGCCATAACCACAACTTTGCCTTTTACTACATCGCCAACTTTAAGTTCTGCGCTGAGGTTATCCCAAGGATGTGATGATAATTGTTTAAGACCAAGAGCGATACGTTTTTTGTCATCATCGAAATCAAGAATAACAACATTGATCTTCTGATCAAGCTGCACAATTTCATTAGGATGAGCCACACGTCCCCAGCTTAGATCGGTGATATGAATCAAGCCATCTACGCCGCCAAGGTCGATAAATACACCGTAGGAGGTGATATTTTTAACAGTTCCTTCAAGAACCTGTCCTTTTTCAAGTTTAGAGATGATATCCTTCTTCTGCTGTTCAAGTTCAGCTTCGATAAGTGCTTTATGCGAAACAACAACGTTGCGGAATTCATGGTTGATTTTAACCACTTTGAATTCCATTGTTTTGTTTACGTAAATATCATAATCGCGGATAGGTTTAACATCAATCTGTGATCCGGGCAAGAAAGCTTCGATTCCGAATACATCAACAATCATACCGCCTTTAGTACGGCATTTGATGAAACCAGTAATAATTTCGTCATTTTCGAGGGCTGCATTAACACGATCCCAACTGCGCATTGCACGCGCTTTTTTGTGAGAAAGGGTCAACTGTCCTTTTTTGTCTTCGAGAGTTTCTACATAAACTTCCACCTGATCGCCAATTTTAAGCGCAGGGTTATAACGGAATTCATTTACAGAAACAATACCATCTGATTTATAGCCGATATCAACAACAACCTCACGTTTGTTCATGGAGATTACGCGTCCGTCAACAACTTCTTTCTCCTGAAGGATCGAGAGGGTATTGTCGTACATGTCCGTCATCTCTTTCTTGGTAGCTGTACTATTCACTGACTTGGTTCCTTCAAAGGCATCCCAGTCAAAATCTTCATCAGCTTTTGCTGAAGTCTCTTTTAAAATCCGAACAGCAGGAGCAACAGGAGCTGCAACCACTTCGGGAACAACAATAATTTCAGGGATAACTGTTTCAACAGCTATTTCGGCAACGACGGATTCTTCTGCTGCTTCAGGAACTTCAATTACCTCAGCAACCAACTCCGCCGGCTCTTCAGAAGGGGTAGCAGAAACTTCTGCCGATAACTCCGCCTCCTCGTTAATTTCGGGGATTTCGTTAATTTCACTCATTCAAATTGATCTTAAAATTAATAAATTAGACATTATTTTATTTTGTGCCGCAAAAATAGGATTTATACGTTTAATATCAAATGATTATTTGTTTTTTTAAGTTTAATTTACAGTAAAACTCACTAATTTCTATTTTTTAATCAAAAATCGGGTTTATATTTGAATTTTTATTCGGGGATAAATCAAAATAAATTTAAAAACGAATTAATTCAGCAAAAAAATGAAAATAGCCGAAACACCTGAGATTATTCTGCAGAAGGCCAAGGAATGGTTAACTGGCAACTACAACGATCAAACGAAAAAAGAGGTTCTTCAGCTTCTTGAAAATGAAGA
>CAYHDA010000110.1:0-13044 GCA_964355145.1 uncultured Mariniphaga sp. | reverse complement strand
GCGCTGGGTGGAGGTGGACCATGGGAATCTTTTCAAACAACCTTTCAGTAGGAAAGGGGAATGGGCGCCATTGGCGGGGAATAGGTTTCACTTGTGGGGGTGGGGGCAACAAAAGCAGGGGGTGGCGGTGGCCCCCAAAAAGACATCATAAGTAAGTGCATCTCCTTCTGCATCAGTGGCAGTCCAGGAAAGAGTGCCAAGGACTGATACTTTAATTGCATTGGCTGCAGGAGCAGACAAGGTTGGTACCGTTGGACCACTGTTGATGTAGAAATTCCAGGTTGGGCTTGTTGACTTTACCTTGTTCGCATCGACAGTCACCACATACCAGTAAAAATGACCACCTGCAGCTGATGTGAAGGTATAGGTATTACCTGTTACACCAGCTTTGGCTAAACCAGGACTTGATGATGTACCAACATAAACGTCCCATGTAGTAGCACTAGTACCTTCCCATTTTAAAGTATAGGATGTACCGGACAACGGAACTACACCGGCAACCGCAGGAGTAGGATTACCCGGAACCGCAGCTTTAAAAATGCTGACCGGTGTTGTCGCCTCTTTTGTACAACTCTGCAATGCAAAGATGGCCATCAGGATAGGCAACATTACTAAAATTATATTTTTTCTTTTCATATTTAATTTTTCTTTATTAATGAACATTTAATCAAATATAATTATTTCCTGGTTAAAACTTCATACATGATACGATCACCGGCAGAACTGGTGTAATAGCAATTCAGTATAAATACCTTGGTAACAGGATTGTAATAATTAATCGTAAGATCAGCTGGTTTTAATGTAGCGTCACCTGTCCAGGTTGGCCACATACCACCTACGGCAGCACCGTTTGAGTCGACAGGTGTAGCAATTACCTTATAACAGGTAGTACCACCGACAACCACAGTATTTGTAGTTACCTCTATCATGATATCAAACGCGGTATAGTTTCCAAAACCATTCTTTTTTACTGTTTTACAATCCACAGTGCTAAATGTTTCAACTGTACCGGCAGCAACCATTTCTGTTGGATTGCCGGGACGAATACGATAGCCAACACCCATGGTGTAGTCTGCAGCATAAGGATTCGAAATTGGTAAAGAAACCAAGTACGATTTCATGTTTCCGGCAATCGTAACACTTTTACCGGAGGCTGTTTTTGCAGATACAATTGAGAAAGCAGTCATATACTTATCGCATGCATTGAGTGTCTCAGCACCCCAGACTTTCGCCTGAGCTGTTGCATTACGTGTTCCTTTAGGAATGACGATGCTTGTAGTAATTACCGATGCGGTAGGGAATGTTTTATAACTCGTTGCATGATCAGCATTGTACTGAGTAACAGCTGCAGCATCAACCGCAAGAGTTAGCGTAATGTCCTCAGTAGGAAGAGCATCAGTTGCAATGTTTACCAGAAATGAGATTGGTACGTCTCCTGCAACAGGCTGCAGCGCCTTCTGCTGCAAGGTATAGCTAACAACGGTAGCGTACATTTTACCGGCAACACCATCCGTCCAGTAATCGCCCACTTCGTCCTTTAGACAAGCGCTGAGCAAAAATATCCCGGCAACGAACGACACAAACAAGATTATTTTATTTTTCATACTTTATTTTTTTTAATGGTAATGAATAATTCATTAGCGGTTCTGCCAAAAAATCTTGGAAGTAAAGGCGCTGATGGTTCCTACAGCAACTACATTGTCATTGTTGACAGATATCTCACGTTGTGGATAAAGCAGTCGTACCGGTGGAGTAGCATTTGCAACATTAGGATCTTTGCTGAATGTAAGGAAAGTCGGACGTCCTGACCTTCTGTAATCAGTCCAGATTTCAACAGGTGCAATCCCATTTAAAGTTACCCATTTCTGATCAAGGATCAGATTAACTTTATTTGGAGCAAGATCATAGTTAACTGTTGATTTTTCAGATGCAAGGAATGCACCTGCAGCAGCAGAAGCTAATCCCATATAAACAAATGACTGTGTAATAGCAGCTTCATAGAGGGCTTTGCCTGAGCCGGTAATGTAACCTCTTTCAACAGCTTCAGCCTGTACCAGTAAACTTTCAAAGTCGGTCAATAAAGGAGCGGCTTTGTCGTAAGTGCCAATCATATGACCTTTGCTTCCGCTTACATAACCTAATTTTGAGGTGTTTGCAGCAGTAAGCGGAGCCGGATCAGTAATTCCCATTACATTACCTGCGAAACTTGTTCCTGCATATGCATTAAAGAAACGGCCAATACGTGGATCAGCAGCACCATTCATGAAGTCAATCACATCTTTTCCGGCATTGTAATAAGTAACACCATCGCTTTGTGTTGTACCATCAACTTTGTAGAATGTTTCGTAGAAAGGATTCATTTTACCGGCTGAGTTCGAAAAGCCCGGATTAACCAGTGCACCTTCGCCTGCACCAAGAAAACCTGTTGAAGCGGTAGTTGCCATAGCTGTTTTAATGTATGCGTCACGACCTGTCATACCAGATTGGTGAACCAGCATCCTTAACTTAATTGTATTGGCGAACTTAGCCCATTTGGTCATATCACCGGCAAACATAATGTCGCTTGCTGCTGTTAATTCCGTCGCATCGGCTGGTCTGCCTTGAATCAGCTTAATGGCTGCGTCCAGTTTAAGTACCAGATCCTCATAAATACCCTTTTGATCATCGTATTTAGGTTTCAATATTCCGTCATTGGCTTTAAAAGCTTCTGTATATGGAACATTTCCCCAGCAATCAACGAGGTTCTGTATGAGATAGACCTTCATAATCATCGCAATCGCAACGAAACTTGCGTCTTTTGGATCGGTCGATCCTTTTTCAATTTCGACCAGATTCTGTCCAATAGTATAGCTTGAACTGAAAACACCCGAGTAGGAGGCATTCAATAAACGGTATTGTGCAAGCGCAGATGGCTGCGAATAACCGGAGCTGATCGACCATAAACCATGCCATAAGTAAACAAATTCGAAATTTCTCGGATTGTTCATGTTATAGGCAATGTTGTTCAATGCAGCCGGCAAGAGCAGCTTGGCAGGCACTTTTGAAGCGCTGTTCGGGTTTACCTCGTTTACAGAGAGAAATTCAGAGCAGGAACTTCCTAAAAGTACCAATGAAACTAACAGGGTTAATATTATCTTATTCATCGTAGTTGTATTTTAAATTTTAGAAAGTAAGTTTTAGACTAAAACCATAAAGTCTGGTAGGAGGAGTCTGGTCTTCAGTTGTAAAACCGACAGCGTTACTAGTAACAGATGAGTTGTTAAACTCAGGGTCTGTCCATACATTTGTTTTTGGACGTAACATCAGCAGATTTCTGCCAACCAGACCAACTTGTGCCATCTTAATTACTTTGCCACCAAATAGTTTTTCAACTGGCACATCGTAAGTCAAAGCTACTTCTCTTAATTTCCAGAAAGCGGCGCTGGTTACGTAAGCCATATCGGTAGTATGATAATCAGAATTTACCCAGAATTGACGACTGGCCTGAGCTACTAAAGCAGTAAGGTTAGGCGTATAAACTCCCGGAGATAATTCGATCACTGAACCAGGGATGATAAAAGACTGACGTCCGTTCAGAGCAGAGTGTTCAGAAACTCCGGTGAAGTCGAGTGCATTACCAAGACGGTTATTAATTACGTTGCCACCACGGTATTCTCCAACCAGTGACAAGCGGAAACCTTTGTAATTCAGGTCTGTTGAAACTCCCAGGATATGATTTGGATTACCATGTCCAACCTGCTGAATTGCAGATGTTTTAGATGGAAGTCCGGTGATCTTGTCAACGATGATGTTGCCATTAGGATCTCTTTTTACATCAGTCACCTTAATGGTAGGAAATTGTTGTCCAACCACTGCGTATGATACGCTGGTGTTGGTTCCGTCACTGATTGGAATTTCATTCAATCCAGGAAGGATAGAAACAACTTTTGATTCAGTGTAAGAGTAATTGATTCCGCCATTCCATTTAACGTTACCTATTTTCAGGATCGGTGTGAATTTCAGGTCAACCTCAATACCTTTATTCTGTAATTCACCTGCATTGATCAGCGCACTGTAGAATCCTGTAGCTCCGGAGATCGTAGCAGGAATAGTCTGATCTTTGGTGTTGGTCTGATAGACGTTGGTCTCAAGGTGAATCTTATTTTTCAGGAAGCTCAACTCCGCACCAACTTCAATTTCATTTGTTTTTTCAGGTTTGAGCAGTGGGTTGCTTAACTGTGTGCTTAAAGCAAATCCTGCTGTGCTGCCATATGGAAATCCTCCAGCAGCGGGATATGACGGAAGTGTTCCGTACCAGCTGTCTAAGGAAATTTGTCCGGTCTGTGACCAGCCACCACGTAATTTCAGGAACGAAAGAACCGCATTGTCTCTGATCGATGGGAACATATCTGAAAGAACGATACTTGCATCAGCAGCTGGATAGAAGAATGAACGGTTTTCTTTGGTTAATCTTGAGTCCCAGTCATTACGGCCGGAAAGATGTAAGAAAGCATAATCCTTGTAACCGACAGTTGCATCAGCAAAAATACCAATAGAATTACGTTTTTGAGACGATTGAGAAACAGTTGGCTCACCAACGCGGTTGCTGATGTTGTAAAGTCCAGGAATTACCAAAGAACCTGCTGCATCAAATGTAGTCTCATATTTCTGCATGTAAACAGAGTTTCCAAGGATTCCTTTTAAAGTGAAATCTCCAAATTTCTGATCGACAGTGGCCAACAGGTCATTGGTCAAAATCATAGTTTGGCGCATCTGGTCATTTGAACTTCCTGCATATGGAGAAGTTACCCCCATATGTCCCTGGCTCCATGGGTCAGATTTGGAATAGCTGTTGTAGATTGCCTCGTCTTTGTAATTGTGATTGTTGATGGTGTTAAAGACAAGTCCTGAACGGTTGGATATTTCAAGCCATTTTAATGGTTTTAATGAAAGATTTACCGAGCCCAGCACGTCGTTCCTGATCTGGTTATTGCGTGCATGCTTGATCTGCCAGTAAGGATTTGGATAATAAGCATTAAAATAACCATCCAACGTAGCAAACGGATTATTTTCAATGTCTTTATACGAAGTAAGGGGAACCTGAGGAGGTGTATTCAAAACATTCCAGTAAACGCCCCTGTTCTGGTTCATGTCACCACCCGATACGCTTGTTGCGGTCTGGGTAAAACTCATGGTGTAATCAGCAGTAAAAATACCGTAAGATCTGCCACCAGCCATACGGGCGCCTGTTCTGCGGTTTTTGTCACCAGGAATTGTTCCTGTTGTTTTTACGTCCTGAGCTGAGAGATAGAAATGACTCTTTTCATCACCGCTGCTGATAGAAATATCGTTTTGTAAAGATACACCTGTGTTAAAGAAATTTTTCTTCTGGTTTTTAACAGAGCTGTAAGGGATCATCTGGTAAGAACCATCTACCAGTTTACCACCAAGGATAACCATTTGTCCATTGAATTCAGGACCAAAAGTCTGGTTTTCGTATGATGTATAAGGATCTGTATTGCGATCAGGACCAAGAAACATGGTATAGTTCGGATCCGAATTTGATGTTGTTTCACTTGAGCCACCACCGAAACGGGTTTGCAGATTTGGTAGATAAGATATTTGTTCAAAGGTAGTTACATTACTTATTTTTACAGTAAGCTTGCCTTTGTCTCCTCTTTTAGTCGTTACAATCAATACACCGTTCGAAGCGTCGTTACCGTAAAGAGCGGCAGCAGAAGCACCTTTCAATACGTTAACATTTTCGATGTCATTAGGGTTAACTGAGTTTAAGTAGGTTGCACTTACAGGAACTCCGTCTAAAACAACCAATGCCTGGTTTGTTGCCAGGAAGTGACGGTTACCACGCAAGGTAATCTTCGTATCAGGATTTACACCATTATTAATGGTGTTGATCTGAATACCGGATACTTTTGCGGCCATTCCGTTCATTACATTGGAAGCACCACCTGCTGTCAACTCGTCATTGTTAACTTTAGCGGTTGCAACACCCATTTCTTTTGGTTTCCTTTTGATACCCATAGCCGTAACAATTACCTCATCAACTGAAATATTTTCAGCCATAAGTTTAATAGTATATTGGCTTGAACCAGTAACAGGTACTTCTGTAGATACCATACCCACGAATGAAACCATCAATACTTTGGCACTTTGGGGGATTTTCAGGGTGAACTTTCCCTCCATATCCGTTACAGTTCCCAAAGTTGTTCCTTTAACGACGACAGAAGCTCCTGGAATAGAACTTCCATCTTCGCCGGAAGTCACAACACCCGAGAGCTCCCTGGTCTGTGCAAAAACCACCTGCAATCCTATGAACCCTAGAAAGGCAAGCAACAGCGAAATTTTCTTCATAGACTAAAATTTAATGTTAAATAAAAAATAATAAATAGCGGTTATAAAAACTAACGCCAGAAAAAGAGTTATATTTTTACAACCTTATAGAAATAACAATAGTGATTCTCCCTTAATGAGCGCTCTGCTAAGCACCGATTAATACTGTTAAGTCATTTTTTGTTGCAATCTGTTAACACAAAACACAAAGATGTTAAAAATTGTTACACGATGCAAATATATTTAAAGAATAATATTCTGCAATAGTTTTGTAACAAGAGGGTAAAACGCCGACGTTTCATTAATATGACATTTGTCATGTTAGCGATACATTGACGGGTTTGATTATTGGGCTATCATATTGTTTGATAGCATTATAAGTCTAAGGTAAACTATGCTTTTACAGCTTGTGTAGAATGAGTAAAAATTGTTTATAATCTGCTAATTAGTTGGTGCAGGTCGGAAATAACCGTAGTGCTAACCTTTTTGCAGGATTTTTCATACTGATTAGGGTCTTGAACAGAGCTTTTCCCCTCCATAATAATATCTAAATTATGATTAATTTTCGTATTTTCAGTTACTTTCGGGTCTAAATGATTCAATTTGGGATTATAATAGACCTGATCAATTCCAAAGTTCATGGCTCCCACAATATCAGCCTCCCATGAATCACCAATCATCAAGGTGCTTTTTTTAGGTGCATTCATCGATTTTATCGCATGCTCAAAGATTTTTCTTCCCGGTTTCTGGGCTCCAATCTCCTCAGAAATGAAAATTTTGCGGAAATATTTCGACAACTCTGATTTGTGAATTTTTTCGTATTGCACCTCTTTGAATCCATTGGTAATAATGGCCATATCGTATCGCCCGTGCAGGTATTCCAAAACTTTTCGTGCCCCTTCAACGAGCTTGGTTTGGAAAGGCATCTCGGTAAGATAGGCTTCATTTACTACTCCGCCACCTATGCTTAAAGGGGTCCCATGTTTTTCAAATGATGCTTCGAATCGCTGAACGCTTAAGTCCTTTTTTGTGATCGATCCTTGCCGGTAGCGTTCCCATAATTCTGCATTTACGCTTTCATAGATCAGGAAGAAAACTTCGTATGAACCGATTTTTTTGAGCAATTGAAGTTTATCCAAAGCGATATATAAAGCATCAAATGAGTTGGAATTAAAATCCCAAATGGTATTGTCGAGATCGAAAAAGAGATGCGTATATTTTTTGAGAGGCATTGGATGAGAATTAGAAAATTTAACAATTAGGAATTAGGAATTACGAATTACGAAATAGAAATTACGAAATAGAAATTATGAAATAGAAATTATGAAATAGAAATTAGGAATTAGGAATTAGGAATTAGGAATTAGGAGTTGATGGTCACTGAATGGCCTGGTTACTAGCGGCCTGGTTATTGAGCGAACTGGTCACTGAACGGAGTCGAAGTGCCTCCTTAGCAGTTCAGGCTATTAGGCTGTAGACTTTTAGGCTTTTGGCATATTCCCTCCCTCAACTGACGGATCAAATTAGCATATTAGCACATTAGTAAATTAACACATTTCCTTCTGTCAGCTGACTGACCTAATTCCTAATTCACAATTCCTAATTAATTCTTCTTCTTCCTTGTCGTTCATTTTCCCTTCTGGTTTTCCTTCCAAAACAATCACGATTTCACCTTTTACGGTTTTAGCCCGAAAGTGCGCCAGCACCTCAGCGACTGTACCCCTGAAATTCTCCTCGAATAACTTTGACAGCTCACGCGAAACAGGTACTTTTCTGTCGGCGCCGAAATATTCGGCAAACTGCTCCAGGGCTTTCACCAGCCGGTAGGGCGATTCGTAAAAGATCATGGTGCGGGTCTCGTTCGTCAGATTTTTCAATTTAGTTTGCCTCCCTTTCTTTTGAGGTAAAAATCCCTCGAAGCAGAACCGGTCACTTGGGAATCCGGAATTGACCAATGCCGGCACAAAAGCAGTTGCACCTGGCAGACATTCTACTTCAACCCCCTTGCTGAGACACATTCGGGTCAGTAAAAATCCCGGATCGGAAATGGAAGGTGTGCCGGCATCAGAGATCAGTGCAATATTTTCACCGGAAAGAATCTGATCTGCAATGCGTTCTACAGTTTTATGTTCGTTAAATTTGTGATGTGATGAGAGCCTTGTGGCAATATTATAGTGCCGCAGCAAAACCGCGGAAGTACGCGTATCTTCAGCCAGAATCAGATCAGCTTCCTTTAAAATTCTAAGCGCCCTAAGGGTGATATCTTCGAGGTTCCCGATAGGAGTTGGCACAATAAATAATTTCCCCATCCCTTATTTTGTAAATCGGCGTTTAACTAAAACCAGAAAACGCTGACTGGCCTCCGTCTTTGTCCATTTAAAATTCATTTTTAAATAATTGACCGCATCCTGAATCGTCGCCAACTGGTCAAGGGCAGTAACGGCTGTTTCGAACTTAGCACTGCTGTTTTCAAATAATTCACGAATAAACAAAAACCGGTCATTGATGCCGATAGCATCCCAAATACTGTTTATAGGAATGATCTGGTATCCGGATTCGTTTTTTTTCTGTGAAAGAATGTCATTAACTAATTGATGTGATTCATCTGCCTCTGTTTTGGTTGGTTCGGCAGTAGCCGGTTCTTCCTCAGGAGTTGAAAGCGGAGTTTCAGTTTTTTCTATAGTTGCTGCTTCTTCTGTCAGGGCATTTGCAATCTCTATTACTTCAGGTGGTGTCGGTTCATCTGCCTGGATTTCTTCTTGTTCGTCAATTTTCGGAAAAGATGCAACCGGGCTGATTTCATTCCTCTCCGTTATTTTAAGAAGTAATTCAAGTTGCCGCTGCAACGCATTTGCACGAACTATTGCCAATTGAACCTCCGCGGATGAGGGCAGTGATCCTATGGTAAATTCACTTGTAATTTGCTCAAGATGTGCAATATCGTCCTTTATTATTGTAAGTAATGTTATAGCTTCCATCGTGCTTGTATTTGGATAGTAAAAATATAAAAAACCTGATCATAATGGTTAATGCGAAAAGCAAAAAGGTTATACTCCTGTTTCATCAAAGAAATTTAATATTTTTGTTCGATGTTTATCGAAAGTAATCTCCCCAACAGTCGAAAGCGCGGATGGATCGAAGTGATCGCCGGCTCTATGTTCTCCGGTAAAACGGAAGAATTAATCCGTCGGTTAAGGCGGGCGGAAATCGCACGGCAAAAGGTCGAAATTTTCAAACCCACCATCGATGTGCGGTATTCTGCTTCTGAGGTGGTTTCACATAACGAAAATACTATTCGTTCAACCGCAGTTGAAAATTCAGCGACTATCCTGCTTCTATCCGGGAATGTTGATGTGGTAGGCATTGATGAAGCGCAGTTCTTTGATATCGGCTTAACAGATGTCTGTAATAAATTGGCCGACATGGGTATACGGGTTATTGTGGCAGGACTCGATATGGATTTCAGGGGACAGCCCTTTGGTCCTATGCCCGGATTGATGGCGAGTTCTGAATATGTCACTAAAGTTCATGCGATATGTATGCGCTGTGGAAGCCTTGCTCAGTTTAGTCACCGCTTGTCGGAAACCGAAAAGCTGGTTGTACTGGGAGAGAAAGGTGATTATGAACCACTTTGCCGCGAATGTTATTACGATCTGGGAAGAAATGCAGATTGAAAAACTGATTGGATTATGATTTCCTATACAATTCCTGAAATTGCGAAGATTATTGGTGGTCATTTAATTGGCCTCGACCCAATACCAGATCAATCTATCCGGTTTTTATCGTTCGACAGCCGTACCGTTCTTTCAGGAAAAGAAACCCTTTTTTTTGCCCTTAGGAGTGACAGGAACGACGGACATCGCTTTATTGATGATGCCATCAATCGCGAGGTTTCTCTTTTTGTTGTTGAAGAATTACCTGTGAAGTCATTACTGAATACGAATGTCCGGTTTATTGTTGTTAACAACTCACTTGAAGCACTTCAGAAATTAGCTGCCTTTCATCGGCAAAGGTTTGCATATCCTGTTCTTGGAATTACGGGAAGCAATGGTAAAACAATTGTAAAAGAATGGCTTAGCGAGTTGTTGAGTCCTGAATTAAAGATTGTCAGAAGTCCGCGCAGCTACAACTCTCAGATCGGAAATCCGCTGTCTGTATGGCTGATGGATCAACGGTTCGACCTGGCCATTCTGGAAGCCGGAATCTCCAAACCTGGAGAGATGGAAAAACTGGAAGCAATCCTGCATCCCGATCACGGAATATTTACCCACCTCGGAAAGGCGCATCTCGAAAATTTCAGTTCTGTGAAGGAGTTGGTTGAAGAAAAGATCAAGCTGTTCATTAATTGTACCTTGTTGATTTACTGTAAAGATTTTCCTTTGCTCAGTCAGGCGATTAACGATGCGAAATTTAATAAAGCGCCCCGGCTCTTCAGTTGGTCTATGATCGATAATTATGCTGATCTTCTGATTATTAATAAGACAAAAAATGAAGGATTAACACTTATTGAAGCAGTTTTTCAATCAAAGGAAATTTCAATTACTATTCCATTCACCGATGATGCGAGTATTGAAAACGCCATTCATTGCTGGGCTTACCTGCTGGCTACGAATTTTAATTCAGGTGTTTATAAAGATAAATTTCTGAAGATTACTCCTGTTGCAATGCGCCTCGAGATGAAAAAAGGAATCAACGGCTGTACAATTATCAATGATTCCTATAACTCCGATACGGCATCTCTGGTAAATGCCCTTGATTTTATCGGACAGCAGTCAGACAACCGAAAAAAGCGTCAAACCGTTATCATTTCCGATATTTTGCAGTCGGGTGAAAATCCTGAGATCCTTTATCGCGAAATTGCTGATTATATTCATCTGCGCCAAATTGGACGGATCATTGGCATCGGACCAGAGATCAGCCGGTTCAGCGGATTATTCAATACCCTTGAGAAACGCTTTTTCCCGTCATCTGATGAGTTTTTACTCCATTTTAAGGAGAGCGAATTCGATCATGAGGTAATTCTGTTGAAAGGAGCCCGTCAATTCCGTTTTGACCGGATCTCAGATCTTCTGCAGGAAAAGGCCCACCAGACGGTGATGGAAATAGACCTTGACGCGATGGTTGCTAATCTCAATTTTTATCGCAAAAAATTAAGTTCCGGCACCAAAGTGATGGCGATGGTTAAAGCATTTTCTTATGGCACCGGTTCGGTTGAAGTCGCAAAAGCACTGCAATATCAAGGCATTGATTATCTCGCTGTGGCCATTGCTGACGAAGGGACAGAACTTCGGAATAATGGAATTGAAGTTCCCATTGTGGTAATGAATCCCGAAGCGCATAGTTTTGATGCGATGATTGAGAACCGGCTGGAGCCAAATATTTACCGTTTCGAACTGCTTGAAAGATTCGATGAGGCTTTAAGAAGAAATGCAGTGAATAATTTCCCTGTCCATCTTAAAATAGATACCGGTATGAAACGCCTTGGATTTGATCAGCCTGAATCACTGAAACAAGTGGCAGAATATATCAGGCTGCGCGACACGATGTATATCCGTTCGGTATTTTCACACCTTGCAGTAAGTGACGACTCTGGAAATGATCAGTTTACGCAGCTGCAATTCCGTCAATTCATGTCGTACAGCAATATTGTCACTGATGTATTCGATTATAAAATTTTAAGACATATTCTGAATTCGTCCGGAATTGAACGGTTCCCTGAAATGGAATTGGAGATGGTCCGGCTTGGAATAGGTTTGTACGGGGTTAGTCCTAACTGTCAGGCTGAATTACGAAATGTGGCCACACTTAAAACTACCATATCACAAATAAGAACTGTGGATGCCGGCGACACAATCGGCTATGGAAGAAAGGGTATTGCTGACAAGTCAATGAGAATTGCCGTATTGCCAATTGGTTATGCCGACGGATTTAACCGAAGGCTCAGCAATGGTGTTGGAAAAGTAGTAGCGGGAGGCGTAAAAGTACCCGTAATAGGAACGATTTGCATGGACATGTGCATGATTGATATCACCGGCATTAATGCAAGCGAAGGTGACAGAGTAATTATTTTTGGCGAAGAACTCCCGGTAAGTGAAGTTGCTGCGACTCTGGGTACCATCTCTTACGAAATCCTTACCTCCATCGGACAACGGGTAAAACGGGTTTACTTTAAGGAATAAAGAGGCAATTAAGGATTTAGGGAATTAAAAGGGTGATCCTTCTGTTAATGGATCCCCCGGCCTTCCAAAACCGGCAGAAGTCGAAGAAGATAAGCCGGCTGCAACTGACTCGTAATTCATTTTTGAACGATAGATAGACTCCTTTTTCCCTTCTCCAAAATCATCGGGCATCGTTCCTGATGAGATCTCCTCAAGGTTGGTGAATTTTGCAAGTGAGGCTTTAAAGGCAAGTTGAACATCTCCGATCGCCCCATTCCGGTGTTTTGCAATGATAATCTCAGCGAGCCCGATCAAGGAATTTCCATCTGTATCCTGGGTGATTCCGTAAGCTTCGGGACGGTGAATAAACATAACCATATCCGCATCCTGTTCTATCGCACCTGATTCTCGTAAATCGGATAGCTGAGGACGTTTCCCTTCACGTGATTCAACAGAACGGTTCAACTGTGAAAGTGCAATAATCGGGATATTGATCTCCTTTGCGATGGCTTTCAGATTCCGGGAGATCGTACTGACTTCCTGTTCCCTGTTCCCT
>CAYHDA010000109.1:0-13063 GCA_964355145.1 uncultured Mariniphaga sp. | reverse complement strand
AATCGTCAACCTTTAAAAATCGACCATGATGCCGATGGCAGGCAGAATAGTTCCCGCAGAATTTTCAATCGTACGAAGTTCATATCGTTCCAGCCCCTGAGGATCAACATATTTTACCACTGAACCATCTTCCTGGGTATTGACCAGCACATCGGGTTGCTGAGCTTTGAAATTCAGCACGTTCTGAATATCAAGATAAAACATGAGTGACCATTTTTTAAAATAGAATCCCTTGTCGATCCGGATATCCAGTTGGTTGAACGAAGTAAGCCTGAGTGTGTTAAAGGCATCATAATCAAGGTATCCCCTGCCCTGGGCATCCCAGGCTACCACAAGGCTTGATGTGTTCATATCCCAGGGCGTGTAGGGTTGTCCGCCGGCATACCGCCATTTGGCGCCGATTTCCCAGTTATATTTGAACTTTCTGCCAACCGTAATATTAAACAGGTTCCGGTTATCCCATGCTGAAGGAATGTACTGTCCGTCAAAATTTGTAAACTCGCTGCGCACAAACGTATAGGTCATAATCACATTGAACTTGAAAATGTCAGCATTTCTGACAAGGATCTCAAATCCATAGGCACGCCCATTGGAGATGGGGAGCAAAGGCTCATCCCCCACAGAACCAAATTCAGTTCCTTTACTCGCCAGTGCAACGGAATCTCTGATAGAGAAAGGATAGTTGCGGTAATATTTGTAAAATCCTTCCAGGGAAATCTTGGCGTTTGACTTTGGCAGATATTCCAAACCCAGCACCACATGGTCGGCTGAGATGTATTTAATTCCGAGGGAATCATTTACAAGTGTGCCGCTATTGCTGCGGAATCCGAGGGATGTGTAAGCCGGTAACTGATAATAGCGCCCTATGTTGAAATTGAGAAATAATTTATCGGGAACAAATGAATAAGAAGCAGAAAACCTTGGTGAAAACTGGTTCAGCAGATTGTTCATTTTGTCGGAATAATTGTTGGCATCCATCCGCATGCCCAGGTTGAGGTTCAGCCGGTCGTTAAAAAATGCCCGGTTCACCTGGCCAAACACACTCCATTTCCACATTGCGATGATGGAGTTGTAATCGAGGATGCGGAGCTGGTTCTGAACAAATACCTTCTGGTAAGTCTCGTTCGAGTATTTAGCGTATTCAATTCCCGCCCCATAGGTGATTTTCCATTTCACCAAATCGGTGAGCCCTTCATAGCGAAGTTTATTCTCAATCTCCTGCGATTTGTAATAGAGCAGCAAGCTGTCAGGAACCTCAACGTTATTGGTATATTTCGTCTGATCGTTGTCAAGCATGTTGCGGCTCAACACCCATGTATCGTATCCTTTGGCCCGAAAATGCCGGTAAACAAGTCCAATCACGTAACTCCACTGATTATTTACCGGGAGCGCCTGCAAAACAAAATTCTGGAATGCATCCGGATTTTCAATACCCGTATTCAGTTTGAACTTATCCAGTGCACCGATAGAAATTACCGAAAGCTGATTCCGTTTATTAAGGTCAATCTTATACTTTATCTGGTAATCATTATAGGTAGGAAGAAATGGCAGTTCCAGAACACTAAAAAGCAGTTGGAGATAAGAACGGCGCACCGAAAAAATCAAGGAAGAATGTTTTGAAATGGGGCCTTCCAGGGTCAATGCAAAATCACTGGATCCGACTGATATGCGTCCGCCAATTTTTTCCCTGTTACCATCTACCTGGCGGAGGTCCATCACCGAACTCATTGCATTGCCTCTGGCGGCAGGAAAAGCGCTTGAATAAAGCTGCACCTCCCGGATCAAATCGACATTGATGATCCCGACCGGACCGCCGGATGCACCCTGGGTGGAAAAGTGGTTCAGATAAGGGATTTCAACCCCATCCAGGTAAAACCGGTTCTCGCTGGGACCACCTCCGCGCACAATCACATCATTACGGAAGGAAGGGGATGAAGCCACCCCGGGTAAACTTTGGATTACCTTCGAAATATCCCGGTTAGAGCCCGGGCTTCGCTCAATTTCCTGGATGGTCAGTTTTTGAAGAGATACGGGAACCTCTTCATTTCGCTGGACCACGGAGGGTTTCACTTCCACTTCATTAAGTGTAGTCACCAGTTCATCAAGGCCAATATCCATATCGGACGTTTGGTTATTGGTTACAAGGAAATCGTCGGTGGTCTGTTTTTTAAATCCAACCGAAGTAACAACCAGCTGGACATATCCCGGGGCGACCTTGGTAATGGTATAATTCCCGTCAATATCACTTGTGGCACCCTGGGTAGGCTTGCCATCAATGATGATGTTCGCAAACGGGAGCGGCTCATTGTTCTTATGATTAAATACCCTGCCTTTGATGATGCCCGTTTGGGCGAACAATATACTGCTACAAATAAGAAACAGGAGTGTGAGAATATATTTTTTCATCGTTTGAGTTATTGTTGACCTTTGGATTCCGTAATGCTCTGAGCACTTTTCTACTACAAATATCTATTCTGTTTTTCGAAAAACCTAATTAAATAGTAAATTGTAATAACGCTCACATTGACCAGTTTGAGATGATAATTCAATAATCGATATATTTGCCGGAAATACATTAATAACACCTTCTCCATTGCTCAGGGCTATTGGTATAATTGCTCCCTTCTACGACAGTTATCAGTACCAGGACGAGTTTCATCTTCGGTTCAGGGCTAACAACAGGCAATTTACACTTGCCTCCTTCCACGAGCTTGCGAAAAAAGGGTATTCGGCCGAGCAATTGTCGAGGGGTTTTATCTATGAGGATGATCTTCCTTCGGCCGGATATTACCTGGAAGGGCTGATGCACCAGCAGGGGTACGATACGTTCCTGACCGTCAGTTATGACCCGGAAACGCTGGAAAAAATTGCGGACCAGGATCCCATGGCGATCCTTGTTTCCACGACCATGGTGCTCAGCGTGGAGGCGCTGATGCGTATCTGCAGCGCAATCCGGAAGGCCATGCCCGGGGTGGTAATCATCGCCGGCGGGGTATTTATCTGGAAGAATTACCTTAGTTTCAGCCTTTATCCCGATGCGGAATCTCCCTGGGATCAGCTCTTCGATGATAAATTTGCATCCATCGATGCCGATGTCCTGGTCGCCGCGCCGCATGGCCGGTCGTCGCTTTTGCAAGTCCTGGAAGAGCTTAAAAAAGGAAGCAGTGGATCGTTCGGGCATATACCTAACCTTGTCATTCCTTCCAACGGCAAATTTATCTTTACTGGGAGGCAGGAAGAAATCGTTGATTACAATACCGATTTCACACGGTGGGACCTGGTCGAAAAGATCGTGCACAAGATCCCGCTAAGGACCTCTATCGGATGCCCCTACCGATGTGTTTATTGCGATTTTAACAAGCTCTATCCGAAAGTTTTCCTGCGTTCGCCTGAAAGTATTGCGGGGGAATTGAAGCTGGCCAACGAACGTTTCGGTAAAAACGCCGGTATTGTTCATTTTTCCGACGATAATATATTCACTAACAGGAAAAGGATCAATGAAATCTGCAATGTCGTCATGCAGTCGGGCTTTCGAAAATGGATGGCATTCATGAGGGCGTATGACTATACCGAGGATGAATACAAGCTGATGGAGCGCTCAGGATTGATGCTGGCGTTTATTGGTGTGGAGTCGGGCGACCAGGGCCAGCTCGACAGGATGAAGAAGAGACAGGATGTTTCCCTGCTCAAAAAAACCATCGAGAGCCTGGATGCTCATTTTATCAGCACGTTCAACACCTTTATCGTAGGGTTTCCGGGCGAGACGAAAGAGACCCTTGAGAATACGATCCGTTTCCTGAATGACCTTTCACTGACCCACCTCACTGCCAGTTACGAGGCTTTCCTGCTCAGGATACACCCCCTTACCGATCTGACCGAACCTGGAAACAGGGCGAAATGGGGTTTGCGGGGGTACAATCAGGACTGGGTGCATAATACCATGAACAAGGATGAAGCCTTATCGGACCTGTATACCCTATTTAAGGAGGTCCACAATGTTCCCAACCATTATTCCGAAGAGAGCCATTTCTTCAACCGGGCGAATTACAGTCCTGATGCCAAACGGTCATTTTTCCAGCTCCGTCACAAGCTGACGATAAAACTCATCGAGGATGATCCGAGGCAGGAGGTCGAAAATGTACTCAGGGAAATGGCGCTGAAGCTCAAACTCCCTGTTGAAGGTCTTGACGGATCTTTGCAGGATGAAATCATCAGGCCATTGGGAGTAACCAGCGACTGATTGCTATAACATTTGCTTTGCTGTTTCAACAGTAATCTCCAATATCTGGAAAAAACGCTCACGCTGACCAGCTTTCTCCGGAATAAATTGACCACTTCTTAGCATTGATTGTTAATACATTGAGATGGTCAACCAAAATCGGCAGAGGGTGGGAAGTTTACGCGTTTTCGCACTAATCAGGTCATTAATTGATCTTATCATTAAATATAAGTTTTCCCTCCGTAGGTTCCTTAAAGGCATTGCAATTTCCCAGGTGATCCTGCATGAAATCTATGCTGCCAACTATAGTCTGTGAGAACCTTTGAGCTTTGTCAAGCATCCTTATATAGGGCTGAGGATCATTATCCCTTGTCAATAGTCTCAAAGTTAAAATATAATCATCTCTGAAAACCGTAGGAATGATGATCCTTGTCTGAGCCTGCTTCACTAGTTCAGCATTCATCATGATTCTTGAAATCCGTCCGTTACCATCCGAAAATGGATGTACTTCGCTGATCATAAACATCATAAATGTAGCCTTGGCAAAGGGATGCAACAATCCCTGATAAAAGTCAAAGCCTTTTATCAAGGTACCTTTGACAAGTTTGTGGTCAACAAAATGAGTTTGTCCCGCCCTGTTGTTCTTATATTTAAATTCTCCAGGATTTTTAGAAGGTCTTGCTTCCAGAAGTATCTTATGGCGATATTGTAAAATACTCAATAGTTCATCAGCGCTACCGGGTATTGTTTTCATTTCCTTTTGGTTACTAACAAGTCTGTATGTACTAAGAATATCATGCGAATCTTCATCCCTGGTAGGCATTGGAGTCCCGGTTTCTATAATTTTCCTTGCATCTTCAATCTCAAAAATAGTGCCCTCAATGTAATTCGAAAAATAAGCTTCAAAGAATGCGAAACTTTTAAATTCCGGATCCTTATCATTGCGTTCCGGCCTTTCGGCAAACTCTTCCTGTTTTAATTGAACAAATAATTTCTCAAATAATTCAATACGCTTAGGGTCATATGGGGAGCCCAGAACCCTTGCAATTGCCAAGGGGGAGGATAAGATATTAATCGGACGGGTGCTCAGCATTGCACCGACCAGTTTATTTAACTTCTCAAATTCGCTGTTCAAACCAAGTTCTTTTGCAATCGATCTTGCTTTGTCCCGTAATTCATTTAACCCTGTCTCACCTTTAATATTTAAAACATGTTCAAGCTTATTTTCAATTTCAGGCAAGGTCAACGTTTTCGAATCTGGTCCTGGCTTTCTGGTTGGTCGTAGGTTTTCAAGAAGCGCTCTTTCCAATTGTGAATAGTAAAGGTTACCTACAAACTGTATATCTCCTTTAATTGGCCCAGTTCCTTCCAGAAAATGAATTGTCAATCCAGGTAATTGGACTTTCTTGGTATAAGTATAAGTTAAAAAAATATTACCCGTAGCTGTAGGCTGGAATTCTATTGCAGACCGGTGACTTAGTATGGCCCCTGGATATAAATTTCCAAGAATATTGAAAATGTTTCTTCTGATTATTGTCTCTGGCGGATCATTGAAATTCCCAGAATATATACGGGGAGCAATTCTCCTGATCAGTTTCTTTTCAAATAGCTTTGATATAACTTTGCTCTGGGCTCGATCACTTGAGGAAAAAATAACCTCCTGAAGATGTATAGGTGAAATATTTTCCATTAACTCCGTTGTTTTTACAAAAATAGGTATATTTTTTCCACTATATGTCAAATTAGCGATATTTATTTCCATTAAGGACTATTCAAAAAATGAGGATTTTTTCCACTAAATTTCAAATTATAAAGCAAAATGGAGATTTTTTTCCATTAAAATATGGATTATAGGATATTTATTCCACTAAGAAGGTGAAACAATTAACTTTACTTTATATTTTGAACCGCTGATAAAAGTCTGTAAAAGTTTCTTCCTTTTGAACAAACATATGAATGCTTTTGCTTTGCAGCGTATGACTGGAAAAACCGGAGTTCTTGACCACCCTCTGCCGATTTTTTTGACCGCCCTACTCTCTTATATATCAGTGGGGTGAGGTGATCAGGTTGCTCCGGTGAAGACTAGTTCGAACAAGTTTTTTTGCCAGTTAATGAACAACCTCGAAAAATTCATGAATGATAACACCCTCTGCTATTGGGATCCTTTGGTAAAAATGGCTGTCATGCATCACCAGTTCGAAAGCATCCACCCATTTTACGATGGCAACGGGAGAACCGGAAGGATCATCAACATTCTTTACCTGGTAAAAGAGGGATTGCTGCACATTCCAATCCTTTACCTGAGCCGGTATATCAACCAGAACAAGGCAGCCTATTACAGGCTTCTGCAAAAAGTTAGAGTGGATGGCGCCTGGGAAGAATGGGTTCTTTTCATCCTGGAAGGTGTGGAGCAAACCTCGTTGCAATCAATTCAACTCATTCAGGGGATAAAAGAACTCATGTTAAAGCATAAAAAGAAAATAAGGAACGAGTTACCCAAAATTTACAGCCAGGACCTGCTGAATAACATTTTCAGCCATCCTTATACAAAAATTGATTTTGTCATGAAAGATTTTGATGTTACCAGAATAACGGCCACCCGGTACCTTAATGAGCTTGCCGCAATTGGTATTCTGCATAAAGAGAAAATCTGGAAAGACAATTATTATATCAATACCGATCTTTATCACCTTTTGTCCAACATTCATCACGGGAAATAGATCATGCATATCAAAACAGATAAATCTCATACGACCAATCTGTCATGTATAGATAATTGCCATTTACTATATATGACAAGCTGGTCATGCATAGTAAAATTCCATTAAGTCCCCGTTCCACAAAACAAGAATATGGAAACACCCAGTTTCAAAGAAGACCACATCAGCCAGGTTCCCTCATTGCAGATGCTGCAAAAGCTAGGGTATGAGTATCTCAGTCCGGAGGAAGCAATGGAACAGAGAGGCAGTAAAACCACCAATGTGATACTGGAAAAGGTCTTACGTACCCAGTTAACAAGGATAAATTCAGAAAAAAAGATCAGTTCAACAAGGAACACATACATAAGCGAGGCAAATATTGAAAACGGAATCCGTGCATTGAAAGAGCTGCCAATGAACGAAGGATACATTTCGGCCTGCGAAACTGTTTATAACATCATCACCCTCGGAAAAACATTTGAACAGAGTTTTGATGGTGATAAAAAAAGTATAACGGTTCAATATATTGATTGGGAAACACTTGAGAACAATGTATTTCATGTAACCGAAGAATACAGTGTGATGCGCAGCACCAGCAAAGAGCATTACATCTCGGACCTGGTGTTGTTTGTGAATGGGATTCCATTGTGCGTGGTTGAATGTAAACGGCCTGATATGAAAGGTCCTTTGACACAGGCAATCAGTCAGCACCTGCGCAATCAGCAGGATGATGGCATCCGCAGCTTGTATGTTTATGCACAATGCGTATTAGCCCTGGCCACTGACACAGCAAAGTATGCAACAAACGGGACACCGGAGGAGTTTTGGGCAATATGGGATGAGAAGTTTGAGGACAAAGAAAAGGAGGCGATTTACAACAATATTTTGCAGCAGCTTAAAAACCAACCACTGACCGAAGAACAGAAGAACAAATTGTTTGGAGACCGTTTTCGCTATGTCCGGAACTATTTTGATGCATTGGAACATGAAACAATCCAGCCAACAAAGCAGGACGAATACCTTTACAGTTTGTGCCGGCCCGACCGGCTGATGGATTTTATTTACAATTTCATTTTATTCGATAACGGAGAAAAGAAGATTGCCAGGTATCAGCAGTATTTCGTGGTTAAAAAGTCCATTCAACGAATGCTCCACCTGGAAAATGGAAGGCGAAAAGGAGGTGTAGTCTGGCATACCCAGGGAAGCGGGAAATCATTGACCATGGTCATGCTTGCACAGGCCATCGCTATGGAAAAACAGATCCGCAATCCGAAAATCATATTAGTAACCGACCGAATTGACCTTGACGACCAGATAACCGGCACATTTCGCAAATGCGGAATGTTTGTTGAAAATGCTACGACCGGACAACGGCTGGTTGAACTGTTGCAAAGTAAAAGTGACGCAGTGGTCACAACGGTTATCAATAAATTCGAGGCAGCCGTAAGGAAAATTGCGAAACCAATAGAGAATTCAGAAATTTTTGTCCTGGTGGATGAGGGGCACCGTTCACAGCATGGTACGTTCAACATTGAAATGCAGAAAACACTGCCTAATGCATGTTTTGTTGCCTTTACTGGTACCCCTCTGTTCAAGAAAGATAAAAGTACCGCGGCAAGGTTTGGCGGCATGATAGATGCCTACACCGTTGACCAGGCAGTGAGGGACAAAGCTGTTGTTCCTTTGCTATACGAAGGACGGTTTGCAAAACAGAAGGTGCGCGAGAATCCCATTGACGAGTTTTTCAGTAACATTTCAGAACCTTTGACCGATTATCAGAAAGCTGATCTTAAAAAGAAGTTTTCAAGGGCAGACCAGTTGAATATGGCAGAACAGAAGATTTATGCTATTTGTTGGGACATCAGTTACCATTATCGTGACAATTTCCAGGGAAGGACCCCATTTAAGGGACAGTTGGTAACACCAAGCAAAGACTCCGCCATCAAATACAAAATGTTCCTCGATGAAATTGGTATTGTGGCAACAGAAGTTTTGATTTCCCCTCCTGATGACCGGGAGGGAGAAGACAGTGCATATGCCGAATCAACCGACAAGGTGAAACGTTTCTGGAAAAAGATGATGGAGGAACACGGCACCCCTAAAAAATATCAGAATAACCTAATAAACCGTTTTAAAAAGGCTGATAAACCTGAAATAATCATTGTTGTTGATAAGCTCTTAACCGGATTTGATGAACCCAAGAACATCGTTCTATATATCACGAGGAATCTGAAAGGACATACCTTACTTCAAGCAATAGCGAGGGTAAACCGTGTCTATCCTGACAAAGATTATGGCTACATCATTGATTACTATGGCGTGATTGAAAACCTGGACGAGGCGCTTGAATTGTACTCCTCCTTTGAAGATTTTGACAATGAAGATCTTCAAGGAACACTTACCAACATTAATGAAGAAATTAAAAAGCTGCCACAAAAATTCTCAGAATTGTGGGACCTTTTCAAAGCAATCGTGAATAAAAGGGATGCCGAGGCCTACCAGCTCCTCCTGAAAGATGAAGCGAAACGGGTGGTATTTTACGATAAACTGGCTGCCTTTGCAAAGATCCTGAAACTCGCGTTTTCATCGATCGATTTCCATAAAAACACACCCGAACAAACCGTACGGCGATATAAAACAGATTTGACCTTTTTTATTCAATTACGAATCGCTGTATTGCAGCGTTACTCCGATGTGGTTGATTACAAACAATATGAAGGGCAAATTCAAAAACTGATTGACACTCATATCGAAACCGAGGGTGTAGAAACAATAACCGGGCTGGTGAACATTTTTGACAAGGAGAAATTTCAGCAGGAAGTGGAGAATACCATTGGCAAAGCCGCAAGGGCAGACAAGATCGCCAGCCGGACCGCAAAGCACATTACTGAAAAAATGGAGGAGGATCCTGCCTTTTATAAAAAGTTTTCGGAAATGCTAAAGGATGCCATTGCAGATTATGAATCCAAGCGGATAAATGAAGCACAATACCTGAATAAGACGAAAGACATTATGGAGGCTGTGCTGTCACATACCGATGAGGACCTTCCATCTTCGCTGCAAAACAGTGATGTGGCAAGGGCATTTTACGGCATTACCAACCAAGAATTGCTTGATAAAATAAATGATCCGCTGACACGGAAACATATATCAGCCAATACAGCACTGGCGATTGATGATATTATACTGAGCCTGGTGAAGGTGAACTGGCAGAATGAGGTTGATATACCCAAAAAAATGGTTCATTTGATTGGCGACTTTCTGATTGATGAAGTAAGGGATGTATATAACCTTCAGATAAGCTTCAAGGAAATAGACGAAATCGCATTTAACTGTGTAAACGTTGCCAAAATCCGTTACAAAAAGTGAAGGAAAGAGTTCAATTCGGATCCGTACATATTGAATTCTGCCTGGAGTTTTCAGGCCGGAAGACTTTAGGTATTACTATTACCCCTGATGCAGAGGTATTGGTTAAAGCACCAACAGCGACTCCGATAGATAAAATTAAAGAGAAAGTAAAAAAGAAAGCTCCCTGGATCATCAGGCAACAAAGTTTCTTTCTTTCTTTTCATCCAAAAACAACGATCAGAAAGTTTATCGGGGGCGAAACCCATTTATATCTTGGCAGACAGTACCGTCTTAAGATATTTGAAGCCGAAACGGAATCGGTAAAACTTAAAGGATCCTTTTTGGAAATTGCCACCACTAACAAAGCAAGGGTTAAGCAGTTAGTCAGAGAGTGGTATTTACAAAATTCCAAAAGGAAGTTCCAGACTATTGCCGAACCACTTATAAACAGGTTCAGAAAGCACCAGGTGACACCTTCGTCCATTGTGTTGAGGGAAATGCCAACCCGCTGGGGGAGCTGCACCCCAAGGGGTAAAATCATCTTAAATCCCGAATTGATCAAGGCTCCCCGAGGCTGTATCGAATATGTTATCATTCATGAGTTGTGTCACCTCGTTCACCATGACCACACTAAAAGGTTTATTGACTTGCAGACACGGGAAATGCCCGATTGGGAAAAATGGAAGATGAAATTGGAGAAAATGCTTGCATGACCAGGTAATCAAATGATTTCGTTTAATTATTGATAGGGATAACGCTAAAAAAACCTCAATGAAACCCACAAAAAACAAAGTGCCGGTTAAGAAAAGAAATCATCCTGTTCCTGTCAATAAATACATTGCTGCATTCCAGAAACATTTTAAATGTTCTGAGAAGGATATCGAGGTTAAATTATGTAGGGAAGACGGCCCACTCCGCATAAAATTCGATGATGCTGTCTACCAGGTCGACAGTCATTACGATTTTACTGACCATGTAAAGTGCATGTTAACGGAACAAGATAGTGCAATGCATGTGCCACTATATATTTGGCTTGCAATTGAAGATGGGGTAGACAGGCTGCCATCAGTGACCACTTATTGCCGATTTTATTGACCACATTGCCATATTAGCAATCAATAAAATGAGGTGGTCACTTCGTTCTGGTGAAGGCTGGTCAAAGCCTGCTTTTCTTCAACCATAAGAGTAGGAAATGAGTGAAATCACAGGTGCAGCTTATCTTTCATCTTGCTTTTGATGGATGTGAACAGCCTTACAAGTTCATCCACTTCATTAAAGAGGGTTGGAAGCCCCTCTTTTTTTAACAGGTTTATTCTCACCAGGTAATCGAGCCAGAATTGGGTTTCGTCAACTTCCTCCACCACGATGCATATCTTCGAATAGAATTCAGCATTCGACCGACTTCGGGTGGCTGCCCTATAGTTGGATGCAACCGATGAGGAACTTCTGATGACCTGGTTGACAATTGGTCTTGTGACCGGGGAAACTTTTAAATTGACCAGCAGTTTGTGAATCTCAACTGCCATCCTGATTGTCCGCTCACGAATTTGTTCGTTGAATTGACCTTTTTCGGATTTTTCCATGATTTCGTTTTCCCCTTAATCGGGAAAAATGGAAAAGGTGATCTATTAGTTGGAGAAATTCTTGAAAAACGATAAAACTTTACTCATTGCAATTTGCATTTTAAGGAAGTGCAATTATTAAGTGCATGGTCTAAAACGAAAAGTGCAAAGTGCAAATTATTACACTTTGCACCTTGCACTTTGCATTTGACGTGGTACCCTGAGCCGGAATCGAACCGGCACGAACTTGCATTCATTGGTTTTTGAGACCAACGCGTCTACCTATTCCGCCATCAGGGCAATAAGGTGGCGCAAAGTTAGAAATTCCGGGGATATGACTGGCGTATCCAGGAAAGAAAATGGAAAGAAAATGCTTACATTTATCCTCGGTTTTTCTCGTAAAATTTCGAGCCATGAATATTTCGATTCGCAATCTGGCTGCTGGCGTCGTTATGATCGCCGCTGCCTGTCTGGGAACTCAACGGGTTTTTGCCCAGGATCCTCCAACTCCCGACGCACCTATCTCCTGGTCGATCGTGGCATCCTATACCATCCCGGGAAAGGCTTCGGGGCTGGCATGGGACGGAACATACATCTACTTTGGAATCTACGGGAGTGGTGGAAATCAGGTATTCAAGTTCAATCCTCTCAACGGCACTAATGTCCTGCTTTGTACGGGAAGCTTTTCCGCCTCCTACGGGCTCTCCTATAAGGCTCCAAACCTGATCAATATCACTCAGCCATCAAGTTCATCACAGCCGGCCATGATCCATGAATTTACCATGGCCGGAACCACGGTGGGTACCATCAACCTTCCCGATCATTACATGTCGGGTGTGGCATACGATGGAAGCGGTTATTGGGCTTGCAAATACTACTCCGATCCGGGAATGGTTTATCATCTCAATGCA
Organism: uncultured Mariniphaga sp.; assembly: GCA_964355145.1. Classification (GTDB taxonomy): domain Bacteria; phylum Bacteroidota; class Bacteroidia; order Bacteroidales; family Prolixibacteraceae; genus JAAFHB01. Next base: position 324 of record CAYHDA010000109.1, on the reverse strand, counting down.
TCCGGGGGCATCATATCGCAGTTCGTGCCGCCAAACACACAACCCTGGGATATCTGTCTGCAGGGCAGCGACCTTTGGATTGCCGATTACTATGCCAATATGCTTTATAAGGTCTCCCCGACAGGCACATTAATCGAAAGTCATGCCTCTCAGGGCTTAAAACCCTCGGGCGTTGTTTATGATAGCACCTATCTCTGGTATTGCGACGGAGAACTGGGTCAGAACAGCACACTTTATCAAACCGACCTACTTGGAAGCGGCACCCCGGTTATAGTTGTACCCGTAACTTCACAAGACTATGGCACGGTTACTGTCGGCACCACC
>CAYHDA010000108.1:0-13119 GCA_964355145.1 uncultured Mariniphaga sp. | reverse complement strand
AGCCTTCCCCTCTTGGTATGGCTATGATACCCGGTCGAAGTTTCAATATGGGTCCTGGCGATCAGGATGTAGCCTATGCTACCTCTCCCACACGAACTGTGGATGTATCCACTTTTTGGATGGATGACACTGAAATTACCAATAATGAATACAGACAATTCGTTTATTGGGTCAGGGATTCAATGGCACGAAAGATGCTCTCGGATCAATTCGAGGAATTTAAGATTACTCAGGACAGAAAAGGGAATCCGATAGATCCTCCTATTCTGGATTGGAAAAGAAAGCTGGACTGGCGCAAGCCTGATTATAAGGATGCATTGGAGCCAATGTATTACGCCGGGAACGACCGGATTCTGGGAAGAAAAGAGATTGATCCCCGAAAATTAAATTACAGCTATTCATGGGTTGACCTTCAGCAGGCAGCTCGTATGCAAAATGCCTATAACTATAAAACTCAAAGCTATCAAGGCGGACAAGTGAACGATCTTAGCGGGAAAGTTGTCCCTGTAGAGAGCCGTTCAAGTTTTGTGATGAGTGAGGGTGTGAATGTCTATCCCGATACGCTGGTTTGGATCCGCGATTATTCTTATGCTTTTAACGAGCCCTTGACAAATAAATACTTTTCACATCCCGGATTTGATGATTATCCGGTAGTTGGTGTTACCTGGAAGCAGGCTAAAGCATTTTGCATGTGGCGGACAAACTTCAAAAATTCGGCCCTTGCCGACAGAGGTGATTATTCGGTACAGGATTATCGTTTACCATCTGAAGCAGAATGGGAACTTGCCGCAAGAGGTGGCCTAAATAATTCGATGTACCCCTGGGGTGGTTATTATACCCGCTCTCAAACCGGTTGTTTCCTCGCAAATTTCAAACCAATGAGGGGGAATTACAGCGATGACGGAGGCAAAACAACTGTAAAAGTTGCAACTTACGATCCTAACGGATATGGATTATATGATATGGCAGGCAATGTTTCTGAATGGACGATTAGCGCTTACGATGAGTCGGCATATAATTTCATGCACGACCTCAACCCTAACTTCGAACAGAATGCACTTCCTGACGATCCACCGGCAATGAAACGAAAAGTGATAAGAGGCGGTTCATGGAAAGATATTGCGTATTTTATCCAGGTAGGTACCCGGACATTCGAATATCAGGACACTGCAAAATCATATATCGGTTTTCGTTGCGTGCGCTCCACTTTCGGAGATGAACTTCAAGGAAAAAAATAATTAAAAGATACTTAACAAAAAAATACTCAGAAAATGGCATTATCTGAATTAACACATTCATCAAAGTGGAAGTCCTTCATGAATTACGCCTACAGTTGGGGTGCTTCTGTTGTTCTAATGGGCGCTTTGTTTAAACTTCAGCATTGGACAGGTGGCGGAACCATGCTCACCATCGGAATGTCGACCGAAGTGCTGATCTTTTTTCTCTCAGCGTTTGAACCATCTGTTGAAATACCCGACTGGAAAAAAGTTTATCCTGAACTGAGGGAAAGCTACGAAGCTGAAGAAGTAGAGGATGACTATTCATATACCTCCAAACCAACTTCTGTTGAGGATATTCTTGAAAAGGCCGATATTTCACCTGAATTATTAGCTAAAGTAAAAAAGGGACTTCAGGATCTCGCCAATACGGCCACAGGTATTGCGGATATCTCCACGGCAACACTGGCTACGGATGAATATGTGAAAAATCTGACTTCAGCTTCTGAGTCGATGTCCTCATTCAAAGACGTTAATTCAAGAGCAGCCCATTCAATTGAGAAATCAACAAATGATCTGGTTCATTCTTATGATCAGTCTTCTCAGATTTTAGGCAATTCGTCTAAAAATCTTGCTCAGACACTGAATGATTCGACTAAAAAAATAAACGATCAGCTTGTTTCTACCAGCGATAAATTGTCACAATCCTATAAGAGTTTTACAGAATTGGTGAATAAGGATTTAAATACGCTAAACGATCAGACCAAAACATACAGCACCGGTCTTTCGCTTATCAATACAAGCTTGTCGGCATTAAATTCATCTTACGAATTGCATCTGCAAAATGCCAAAAAGCTCTCAGCTTCAGCAGCCGAAGCCTTTGATGGTCATACAAAAATGACTGATCTGGTCAACAGCACACTGGCAGAGGCTCAGAAATACCACAAGCAGACAGAACAACTCAATAAAAATTTAGAAGCACTGAACCATGTTTATGGGAATATGCTTGGAGCAATGAATGTAAAAGGTTAAATCAAACATGGGAACAAAATACTGTCCGGAAGCACCCAGACAAAAAATGATCAGTTTGATGTATTTGGTACTGACTGCCATGTTAGCGCTTAACGTTGACAAGTCAGTGTTGGATGCCTTTGTCATGGTCAATCACAACTTCATGCAAACGATTGAGAATTTTACTGCAAAAAACCAAGGTGTTTACGACGAATTTAATAAAGCCGCAAAGGAAAATCCACAAAAGGCAGGAGAATTAAATCGCTCTGTTCTAAGGGTTAAGGCAAGTTCTGACTCGCTTTTTCAATATATTAATCACCTGAAGGAGTTAATCGTTAAAAAAGCGGATGGTCCCGAAGGAGATGTCAATAATATCAAGTCGCAGGAGAATTTGAATTTTGCTGCTGAGATAATGATCTACGAAAAAAATGGAATTGCGCTGAAAAAAGTGATTGAGAATTACAGGAACTCACTGCTGTTATTGATTGACACCAGCAATACTCAGTTAGTTGCATCAATTAATAAGAGTCTTGACACTTCTCCGCCTCCACCTGTTGAAGGCAGCACCCCTTCATGGGAAGAGAGTAAATTTGAAGGATACCCGTTAATTGCGGTAATTACCCTCATGTCAAAAATTCAAAGTGATGTACGTAATGCCGAGTCAGATGTTATCAACTATATTTTTGCTCAAATTGATGCCTCGTCATTTAAATTTAATAAGCTTCAGGCTCAGGTAGTTTCTAAAAGCGATTATGTGCTTCAGGGAAGTCCTTATGAGGCTAAGGTTTTTCTTTCTGCTGTGGATACAACTGCAAATGCTGAAATTATTGTGGGCGGATCGAAATTACCTATTGTTTTGGGAGAAAATGCCGGATTATATAAAACGATAGCCGGGAAAGAGGGAAAAGTTGAATGGAGAGGTCAGATTAACTATAAAAATCCTGCAGGTATAATCGTTAACTATCCATTTAAGCATGAATATGAAGTGGCGAAACCGTCAATGACTGTATCACCAACAAAAATGAATGTTTTTTATGCGGGACTCGACAATCCTGTCTCGATTTCTGCTCCCGGAATATCGGCAAGTAATCTTAAAGTGTCAATCTCGAATGGCGTCATTACATCAGGTCCGGACGGAACCTATATTGTCAGACCGGAAAAAGTTGGAGTAAAATCAATCGTTACTGTTAACGCTCTGATAGACGGGGCAACCAAACCGATCGGATCTACAGAATTTCGCGTGAAACGGGTTCCCGATCCGGTGGCTTCGGTAGCCGGTAAAATTGATGGAGCGATCACAAAAAATGAACTTTTGGCTCAGCAGGGAGTATTGGCAAAGATTCCGGATTTTGATTTTGCAATGAATTTCACAGTAACCTCATTTGTTGTTTCAACTTCGAAAGCCGGTTTTATTGTTGACAAACCGACAAAAGGAAATAAGTTCTCACAAGATCAAATTGACCTTATGAAAGGGTTAAATCCCGGAAGCAGGTTATATATTGAAAGCATTGTAGTTAAAGGAGATGACGGCACTACGCGTAATTTACCTTCAATAAGCTTTAAGCTATAAATTTAATTAACGATGAAAAAGTTATTATTGATCCTTATATCAATTTTGATTGGAACTGCTTCAGCAAATCTGTTGAATGCTCAGGTCATCGATGGCGCATATACGAAAAGGACAACTATCGACCGTAAGCCTGCGCCACTGCCTCTGGTGAGGGAGTCGGATGCAGTGTGGTCAAGAACAGTCTGGCGTATCATTGATCTTCGCGAAAAATCAAACCAGCATTTTTACTATCCTACCCGTACAATACAAGGACGCTCCAACCTTTTTAATACACTCCTAAAAGGTATTGAAGAGAAGAGGATAACCGCTTTCGATGCACAAATTCCGGATGAAGAATTTAAAGAGCCTATTACTTACAACCAGGTAAAACAACAGTTTGGCGACTCTGTTAAATCAATTAAAGTTACGGACATCAATACAGGAGACCTTCGGGACACAGTGGTGCAAGCAGATATTCCGATTCTGGAAGTTAAGCAATTAGAGGTTAAAGAGGTTTGGTATTTCGACAAACAAAAGTCAACCCTTCAGGTGCGTATCCTTGGAATTTGTCCGATACGCGTTTATAAAAAGGAGGCTAAGGATACATCATTTGTTCGCAAGAGATTATTCTGGGTCTATTACCCGGAGATTCGTCCGTTGCTTGCAAAGAAAGAAGCACTAAATGAATTTAACGGAGCACGCAGTCTAAGCTTCGACGACTTGTTCCTTACCCGCCGGTTTGATGGTTATATTGTCAAGGAGGAGAATACCTATAACAACCGTTCTATTGAGGAGTATGCCGATGGCGAATATGCCTTTAGAGAATCTGAAAGAATCAAAAACGCGATATTCGATTACGAGCAGGATTTGTGGGAATATTAAAGCCAAAAGAGGCTGTATCAAAAGTGAAGAATTAACCGCAGAGAACCGCTGAGGAAAACTGCAGAGAACCGCAATGAATTAAAATACAGCAGAATAACTCTGCGTAGCTTTGCGCCTTCTCTGCGTATCTCCGCGTTAAAAAGACTTTTAATACATCCTCTTTTTTATGAAAATAATGTCCTGATCATTTTTTCTACGCGTTCGATCTGATGGATTTTAATGTCAAAACGTGAAAAATCAACCCCTTTATTGTATCTGGACAGATAAATCTCTTTAAATCCGAGTTTTTGTGCCTCAGCAATTCGCTGCTCAATCCTGTTTACCGGTCTGATCTCTCCCGTGAGACCCACCTCTCCGGCGAATGCAATCTGTTTATCTATCGCGACATCGAAATTAGAAGAGAGAACGGCCCCGATTACTGCCAGATCCATCGCCGGATCATCTACACGCAAACCGCCGGCAATATTCAGAAAAACATCCTTTGTCATCAGCTTAAATCCTGCTCTTTTTTCAAGAACTGCCAATAACATATTCATTCTGCGTAAATCGAATCCGGTTGCCGAACGTTGGGGATTGCCATATGCAGCTGAGCTTACAAGTGCCTGTACTTCAATTAGAAATGAGCGCATTCCTTCCATGGTGGCAGCTGTGGCAGTTCCGCTTAATCCATCGCTGTGCGAGGAGAGCAGCATTTCTGACGGATTATTCACTTCGTGCAAACCGTCCTGCCGCATTTCGAAGATGCCCAGTTCAGAGGTTGATCCAAAACGATTTTTTATCGACCTGAGGATACGGAAAAGGTAATTCCGGTCACCCTCAAACTGTAGAACTGTATCAACAATATGCTCCAGTACTTTAGGTCCTGCCAGACTGCCTTCCTTGTTAATATGCCCTATTAATATGACCGCAATTTGTTTTGATTTGGCCACTTTCATGATGCCCACTGTGCATTCTCTGATCTGTGTAACACTGCCCGGGGAGGAATCAGCTAATTCAGTCGCCATTGTCTGGATTGAATCAATGATTACCAGATCGGGCTTTTCATTCTCTAGATGAAGAAGTACATTTTCCAAAGAAGTTTCACATAAAAACAGGCAGTTCGATTGTTTGCCGTTTAGCCGGTTGGCACGCATTTTTAACTGCTGAAGACTCTCTTCACCTGAAATGTAGAGCACTCTTAGCTGGGTTAGCTGCAATGCTATCTGAAGAACAAGTGTTGACTTGCCAATCCCTGGCTCTCCTCCAAGAAGGATCATTCCGCCCGGGACTAAGCCACCTCCGATAACGCGGTCAAATTCTTCGTTTCCGGTTACAATCCGCGACTGGAGGTTAAGATCGATCTGCGAGAGCATGAGCGGCTTTGTATTGCCGTTTGTCAGTGCTGGCGACAAACTCCTTCGCTCAGCTACGATTTCTTCTGTATAGGTATTCCATTCGCCACAAGAATTACATTTGCCAACCCACTTTGGAGAATTGGTACCGCAACTTTGGCAAACGAAGGTAGTTTTGGCTTTGGACACGGGACGGGTAATAAGAAATTATGAATTATGAATTATGAATTATCAATTAGGAATTATGAATTATGTCCGCCAGCTGGCGGAAGGAATCAGGACATTAAGTAATTAAGATCATTGAACATTATTCATTGAAAATTACTTAAATCGGCCAATCCGGCTTTCAAATCAGCCTGTTAGTTTCAGTATCCGGAAAAATAATTCTTGGTTTAAACAATTTAGCCTCCTCAAAATCCATAGAGGCATAGGAGACAATAATAATGATATCGCCAACAGCCACCTTCCGTGCGGCAGGGCCGTTAAGAATAATCTCGCCAAGACCTCTTTCACCCCGAATAACATAAGTTTCGAGACGTTCGCCATTATTGATGTCAACTATCTGAACTTTTTCATTTTCAATTAGATTGGCAGCATCCATGAGTGCCTCGTCGATCGTAATGCTTCCTACATACTGCAGATCGGCACCTGTAACCGTGACCCTGTGTATTTTGGATTTACAAACTTCTATAAACATTATCTTCTTAAATTAAGTTAAAAATTATGTTGTCAATTAGCCGGACTTTTCCGGCAAAGACCGCAATACAGCCCACTTTTATTCCGGGTTCACTCCAGTTTTGAACTGGGATTAAGCTCATTTCGTTGACGATCTCGAAATACTCGGTTCGCAATAATTGGGTGGCATTTATCTCGTTAATTACAAATTCTTTAATCTCAGCAACAGATTTTATGCCGGCTTGTACGGAAGCCTCCTTAAGGGTTCGATAGATTATTCCGGCACAATTTCTATGTTCAGGCAGCAGCAGCTTATTTCTTGAACTCATCGCCAATCCATCCGATTCACGAATAATTTCGCAAGGCACAATCTCAACAGGATAATTCATCTGCTTTACCAGCTCCGTTATGATCGCCAATTGCTGAAAATCCTTCCTTCCAAAAAAAGCCTTATCAGGAAGAACAATTTCAAATAGTCTGCTAACTACTTGAGCAACACCATTAAAATGTCCGGGTCGGAATTCTCCTTCCATCACACTTTCCAGAATTCCGAAACCGAACTTACGTGTGTCAGCAGCCGGATAAACCTCTTTATCTGAAGGTGAAAAAACATAATCGCACCCAACAGAAGAAAGCAGTTCCAGATCAGTTTCCAGTGTTCGCGGATAATTTGCAAGATCATTTATATCGTTAAACTGGGTGGGATTGACGAAAATTGAAACCACCACAACATCACACATTTCCCCGGCTTTTTTTACAAGGGATAAATGACCTTCATGAAGAGCACCCATGGTCGGTACAAATCCAACTTTTAAGCCCTTTGAATGTTCAATTTTTAACGCCTCCTGCAAGGATGCAATCGTAGTATAAAGCTTCATTATTTTTTTAGAAAGAGAGTGCAAAGTAACGAAATATCTGAACACAAAGAAAGATTAAAGGTCATACATTGAGAATACAATTGAGCTAATGATTGAATATTCAGTATTTTTTATATATTTTTGCAAAATATTTAAGTAGTGGCAATGGAAAAAAAGAAGGTTTTATTTATCTCGCAGGAAATCGCTCCTTACTTACCGGAGTCTGAAATTTCCGAGATCGGGAGGTACCTTCCGCAGGGTATTCAGGAAAGAGGGAAAGAGATCCGCACATTTATGCCTCGTTTTGGATGTGTCAACGAGAGAAGAAACCAGCTTCACGAAGTGATACGTCTTTCCGGAATGAACCTGGTTATCAATGATAATGATCATCCGTTAATCATTAAAGTGGCATCAATACAGGCTGCCCGGATGCAGGTTTATTTTATTGACAATGAAGACTATTTCCAAAGAAAATTTGTTGCAACCAATGAAGAAGGAGTCGAATTTGAGGATAACGACGAGCGTGCGATATTTTTTGCCCGGGGTGTTCTGGAGACTGTAATCAAATTACGATGGTCACCCGATATTATACATTGTCATGGCTGGTTTACAGGAATGATTCCGCTTTTTGTGAAAAAAACCTACAAGGACAATCCCCTTTTCGCTAATTCTAAAATTATTTATTCGGTATATAACGATCAGTTTAAGAATCCGCTTAATAATAATATGGCGGGTAAAATTGCAGAAGACGGAATCGATATTAATGAAATTTCGATTATTAAAGATCCAACTTTCATCAATTTTAGCAAGTTGGCGATTGATTATTCCGACGCAACTATAAAGGGCAGCGAAAGCATCAATAATGAACTGGAGGATTATATGAAAGCTTCGGGCAAACCGTTTCTCGATTATCAGCCAAAGGAGACATATATTGATTCCTTTTTCGATTTTTACAATATTTTTTAATAATTTGCGCCGGTTTTACTAAAAGTTTAAAACATTGAAAGATAGATATTTCAAATTGAAGAACCCTGTGGTAGCGATTCTTCTTTTTTCTGTAGTGGTTTGGGGATGTCAAAAAGGGGATCAGAGTCTTGGCATTAATCTGCTTCCTGGTGTTAAGACATTGGAAACCAGGTTTCATCAGGAAAAAACATCCATAGCAACTTCAATATTCACCGATACGAAAATCAGAGTCGACAGGCCCTACTACAACTTGTTGGGAAGTTTTAACGATCCGGTTTTCGGTCGTACTGACGCTGGCTTTGCCGCACAATTCAGATTGCCTTATCACCCGTCTTATCAACCCGGCGCGGTTATTGATTCGGTAGTGCTGGACATGACCTACAAGGTAATTTATGGAGATACTGTAAGCCTTCAAACCATAAAGGTCTATGAATTAAACAGTCCGCTTAACTACGATGCAAAGTATCTCTCATCATTTGATGTTAAAAGTATCGCTTCAACTGAATTGCTTGGTACCGGAAGCTTTGTTCCCAAATTCAGAACCGATAGCCTGGCTCAGGATACAACACTTCAAAATATCAGGGTTCGCCTGAAAAATAATTTTGGAAGTAAACTTCTCGCTATTGACTCCTTGAATATGTTAAGTAACGACATATTTGTCAATATCTTTAAAGGATTATATATCGAACCAAGCCCGCTCAGCAGAAAAGGAACCGTGGTAAGCATCAATAAAACATCTTCAATGCTTGTCCTTTATTTTCATGACACGAAGAGTGATACCCTTGGGTTTGCTTATCGTGTATCAGCGAACTCAGCCAATCTGGAGCGATATAGCCATGATTATACCGCATCTAAATTCTATGCTAATTTAAACAAGGACAAGAATCTTGACTCGCTTATTTTCGTGCAACCGACCGGAGGTATTAAAGCGAAAATTGACCTTCCTTCACTTTCAACATGGAAAGACTCTTCAAACTATATTATCAACAAAGCAACCCTGACCTTTCATGCTGATACAATCCTAAGCGACAGCCGGAGATATGAGATTCCTTCCAGATTATTCATCATGGTCCATGACTCTACTGGTGTTGAGGCATATCCCGCTGACAGTCAGCTTTCCAGCGAATATTATGGAGGGTTTTACGATGCATTGACTGCCACCTACTCATTTAACGTAACCCAGCATCTTCAGCAACTGATTAAGGGAACCATTAAAAATACCGGCTTCTATCTGGTACATAGCGACAGGAACGGCACCTTGCAAAGAGTGGGACTGAAAGGTCAAGGAAGTACACTTCCTCCTGAGCTCAACGTTACTTACACCCGTTATAAATAAATACCGGCGTTACCGGCTTCATCCGTTAATATTGGTTGAACTTTTGTAATTTTGTGATTCAGAGAATTCAAAAAATTAGATCAGATTGGCAAATAAAATACTCACGCTGGTAATTATTATTATTGGTTATCTCTCTTTCTTCACTTCTTGTGCAAATATTGGTATGCCCTCGGGTGGATTGAAAGATTCTATTCCACCTGTGATTGTTCGCAGCATCCCGGATTTTAATCAGATAAATTTTACTGACCAGAAAATCAGACTTACTTTTAATGAATTTGTCATCATTGAAGGACTTAGCGAGAAATTTGTTGTCTCACCGCCGGTTACCAAAAAGCCAATTTTTCGTACCAAGGGAAAATCTCTAATCATTGATTTAAACGAAAAATTAATGCCGAATACAACCTATTCGCTTGATTTTAAGGATGGGGTAGTGGATAATAATGAAAAAAATCCATTGGAGGATTTAAGGCTGGCCTTCTCAACAGGATCGCAATTGGATTCGCTTAGGATCGTTGGATTCATTAAAGATGCTTTTACCCTCGAGCCTGTTCCCAATGCATATGTTTTACTCTACCGCGGACGATCCGACACCTTAGTGTATAAAACAAGACCCGACTTTGTTGGTAAGACTGATAATAAAGGATTCTTTGCAGTTACCAATCTTCCGGCAGATACTTTTCAGGTTTTCGGTCTGAGCGATCTGGATAACAATCTAAAATTTACCCCAGGAGCTGACTCAATCGCTTTCATTGATCATCTTGTGATACCTTCGGCAATATTTCAACCAGACCGGGATACTGTCATCACAGGAAATGATACTTTACTTGTGTTCGGAAAGACGAAATTCTCCCCTGATCCAATTTATTTCCTCCGTTTTGGAGAGTATTTCTTTGATTTGCGCCTCGATAAATACATCCATCCATCGCGTAAAGTGGTAGATCTCACATTTACACAATCTGTTGCGGATACCTTTAATATAGAGCCACTTAATTTTCCCGCAAAGCCAGGTTGGAAATATACCGAAATGTCTGCCAAATCTGATTCCGTGAGAATCTGGCTAACCGATTCCATGGCATATAACAAAGACACACTTATATTTAAACTGTCCTATATTCAGCAGGATAGCCTGAAAGAGTATTTTGTGAAAAACGATACAATACGACTTTATTTCACAGATGTAACAGTGTCATCTAAAAATAAACGAAAAGAGCGGCACCGGATCGGTAAAGAAGAGAATTCAGTTGTATTGACATCAAATACTAAAGCCGGATTTGATGTTTATCGTAACGTGACAATTGAATCTCCAGAACCGATTGCTACTCTTGACACCAGCAAGATTTCACTATTCGAAAAAAAAGATACCATATACAACACGATAAAATTTAAACTGAGCCCCGATTCCCTCAATAAACGACGTTATAACCTGACGTATCCCTGGAAATACGGAACTAATTACAGGTTAACAATAGATTCAACTGCAATAATAACAATCTATTCCACCTACTCCCAAAAACTCAAGGCTGATTTTAAAACTCAGGAGGAGGAATATTATGGAAAAATAATTCTGAATGTCACAAATATTACTTTGCCGACTGTAATTCAGCTCCTTGCTGATGAAAAAGATGAAAAAGTGATTCAGTCAATTCCTGTTTCAAAAGATGGATTAGTCACTTTTAAATTTCTTGAACCCAAAAAATACCTTATAAAAGCGATTTTTGACAGTAATAATAACGGGAAATGGGACTCCGGAAATTTGATAAAAAAGGTGCAGCCTGAGGAGGTTATGTATTATCTTAGCGTGATAAAAGTTAGATCTAACTGGGAAAATAAAGATAACTGGAATCTGCCTACCCAAAAAACCTTCAGCAAAAAAATTATTGACGAGGAGCTTGAACTTCAAAAAATAAAAGACAAGCTAAAGAAAAAGAAGAAAACAAAAGCTTTTTAATAGCAGTTAAAATACCAGGCCGGTATGGCATCACCGGTCGCGGTTTGAATATAGATGCCCCACTTAAATACTGAAACCCATGGCGAATGTACGACGTTTGAAAAAGGAGATTGAATTTATGTCATCGCAGCTGATTGGCGATTGTATTGACTTTCTTGACACATTTGAAGATAAAAAGGATGTGTCTGTATTGTCGGTCATTGAGGAAGCCGTGTTGCTAAATAATACCATGCTGGACCGTGCATGTCACCCAGACGGCAAGGACAATCCAAAATTGGTTAAACAGCATTATAAGCTCTTAAAAACAGACTTTATTAAAGGTCTGGACCATGCTTACGGAAGACTGGAAGGATTGCTTAAAAAATAAGCAAACAGCAGCTGTTTCTTGTTGAAAATATAATTGGCAGTTTTTTTCTTGTCCGCCACAACAAGAAGAAAGCGCTTGAATAAAACCCGGCAGGTCCTCAGAGTCTGCCGGGTTTATTTTTCAACCTATTATAAAGCAAAATTATTTTGTGTCAACTATTTTGCGATATTTGGAATAATTTGAGTTTGTCACCCGATGGCTCTATCTCTGAACTTTAAAAAAACCAACATGAATCGATTTTTGACTGTTTTGCTGCTCTTTTTGGGAAATTGCCTTTATAGCCAAAATTACCCGGGCATATCCTTGAATGGAGAATGGAAATTGGTTTATGGCGCTTATGACAAAAATTCACCGGAAACGCCTGATGAATTGAAGAGCAGAAACTTTCCGGCGATACCGGCAAAGGTTCCCGGCAATGTTGAACTTGACTTACTTGCAGCAGGAAAAATAAAAAATCCTGAACTCGGCAATCATATCTATGACTTGCGAAAATACGAGGCTTTTCAGTGGTGGTATTCCAGATCATTTGCGACTCCTCAAGTCAAAAAAGGTGAACGGATTGAGATTGTTTTTGAAGGGTTGGATTGTTTTGCTACCATCTGGATAAACAACAAGCTTGTTGGCAAAACAGACAATATGTTAATCGGCCATCATTTTGATATTACGGATCTGTTGAAACCAAATCTCACAAATAATATCGCCATCCGCATTGATCCGGCGGTGGCTGAGGGACAAAAATATACCAATGGGGTGATTGGCACCCGTATGGATATGGGCGCGGAAGCTGTAAATGTGCGTAAGGCGCCTCACATGTACGGTTGGGATATCATGCCCCGGCTGATCAGCGCCGGACTTTGGCGGGAGGTCCGTCTGGACGTAATAAAACCTACCCGGCTAAAGCAAGTCTATTGGATGACAAATACAGTAGACGTTCCCAAAAAGAAAGCCCAATTATTACTTGATTGGGAATTTACTTCAGA
>CAYHDA010000107.1:8538-13136 GCA_964355145.1 uncultured Mariniphaga sp. | reverse complement strand
CCGGCATAAGACTGGAATTGCCTCCGAACGCCGGAAAGTGGCAAGCTGTCAGAAAGAATTTTTAAAGAGAAAGCACCAGCTAATGCCTCTTTTTGAAAAGTACTGCGAAGAGAAGAAATTTATTTTCAGAACCAAAGCCAGTGAGATATACGATTATTGTGTCCTCGAATATGCTTTTTCTTTCTGGCAGTGGGGGAGGTCTGTCACTGAAATACCTCCATCCAACGGAAGTGATCAGGAATTTTTTAATCACCTGATTAAAGTTTGTTCACCCAATTATTTTGATGTAGAGAGTGGAAAATCGACTTTCCCGTTTTTTGTGCAGGCACTGAAGCAATTGGGTTATTATGGTTATAATCCGAAACCATTCAAGGAGTTGATGGAATTGACTGACACAAAGGGATATATACAAAAACTTTTTATGCCTCCTTCGACTGATTTTACCTATAATCCGGCAATGAGCTTACTGGTTAAAAGATATTTAGAAAAAGATGCGGATCATATTTTACTGATCTACGGTGGAGTTGATCCATGGAGTGCTTCAGCAGCCGAAACCCGCGGCAACAGAAAAATTCTTAAAATAGTTCAGCCCCGGGGGAGTCATCGCACACGAATTGGAACACTTCCTGAGTATCAGCGGAAACTTGCAATGAAAACACTGGATAAATGGCTATTGTAAATTGAATAAAATGAAGCTGGAAATCGGTTCAATTTTTAAAAAATATTGGATTCTGTTGACGCTCGTTGCAGTGAAAATGGGTTTGCAATTGATGGTTGTGAATCCGGTTTATGAGTTTTTTACAATTTTACGCGCTAAAGGCTATTATACATTAGGTCTTTATCCTGCCCTGCTTGCGTTCGGGGCTGTTTTTCTTGAGAAGTATTTGTTTAAGAAATTTGCAATTGTTGCCCCTTTGTATATTGGACTTAACCTTTTCTTTTTTATTGGAATTGCGAAATTTATATTCCCGGTATTAAGTCCGGCTGAAATAGCACAAAACAAGCAGCAATTCGAAAGAATGGGTCTTTTAAAATGGGAGGACGGTAAAAATCACAATATGCCCCAGGATTTTGCCGATATGCTTGGATGGAAAGAAATGGCATCGAAAGCGCTGATTGCATATAATACCCTCCCGGACAGTACGAAGCGTGAAACTTTGGTATTCTGCGACAATTATGGACAAACCGGAGCATTAAATTTTTATAACCGTGGGAAAATGGCTCAGGCCTGTTCTTTTAGTAATGATTATCTTTTTTGGATTTCTAATAACTTGAAGATAAATAATGTATTGCTGATAGGTAAACCCCCCGGTGAAAACATTCAAAAGTTATTCAGACATTTCTCAAAAATGGCTGTTGTCGAAAATCCTGATGCACGCGAAAAGGGGACTTCTGTTTTTTTACTTTCAGGGGCTACGAATGAATTTGAAAAATTTTTCATGCAGGAGGTAGAACGAAGAAGGAATGAAATGGACTGCTTTTAATCGCTTTTCTCCTGTAAGTTTGTCAGAGATTAAATGATTGTGACTTTTACGTTATTTATTGCTGTAATGAAACCGAAAGAGGTGATCATCTGAATTACCACCGGTACTTTACACTAATTTTGCATAAAGTTTAAAGTGAAATTTCCTGAAAATAGTGAAACACCCATGATTCTGCGCTTCGCAAATACGAGTGAAGACAATACAGGTGTTCTCCCGATAAATCGGGACAGGCTACCAGGAAATAGAAAAAAAATTATCTTTTGATGAAATTAAGAATTAGTAAAGGATTGTCAACCAATTTGTTCAGGTTTTTTGGTTTTGGTTTTATTGTTGTTTTCGCCCTTATCGGGTTTTTTCTGACGACTGCCTTTTTTGCTGTAAAACTGCATGTTACAGATGATCCGGGCGCAGTTGATTATAATGATCGTTATTTTCAGGAACTTAAAGGTAAATATGGTAAATCCAATGCCATTGATACCAGTAAGCTGAATAGCAGAGAGGCTGTTTTTTTTCATAATGTGCTGGTATTAAACAAATACTATCCCGAAAACTCGCTCTATATTTTAAACGCATATTTGAAGAGTCAGAACCTGTCTGAGGCAGAACGTATGATCGGAGCTGTCAATTTATATATGCAGGATAATCCAGTTTATAATTCAGAAATTCAAGACTTTAAAATTCAGGATTCAATTGACAATGGTAAAAGAATTAGCGGAAGTGTTTTTGGCTGGATGAATATTTCCGAATGGGCGGATTTTAAAATAGCTGTTGCAAAGGATAAGCCGCTTATTGACTCAGTGGCCAATCTTACCGATGTAGAACCACGGCTGATTGTTGCAGTGCTTGTGGGCGAACAGATCCGGCTCTTTAATTCTGACCGCGAAGCCTATAAAAAATGGATTGGTCCCTTAAAAATATTGTCTGTCGAATCGACCTTTTCATTAGGGGTAACCGGAATCAAAGTTGCAACAGCTCAATTGATTGAACAAAATCTGAAAGATAGTACTTCGGTGTTTTACCTTGGCGAAAAATATCGTCATTTATTGGATTTTCAAACGAATTCAATTGAAGATGAGAGATTTAACCGGCTTACGTCCTATCAAAATCATTTCTATTCTTATCTGTATGCTGCTCTGAATATCAAGCAGATAAAGATGCAGTGGGAGAGAGCCGGTTTTCCAATCGATGATCGTCCTGAAATTTTGGCAACACTTTATAATATTGGTTTTGAGGTGTCGGTACCCAAGTCAAACCCAGTCGTTGGCGGCTCAACAGTTATGATTCATGAAAAACCTTATTCTTTTGGGTCTATCGCTTTCGAATATTACTATTCCGGTGAATTGTTTGACTTATTCCCCTTTAAGCGTGTTAAATTTGATTGGACGAATGGTTAGCCGTTTCATGACCTGTGCCTTAGGTCTGCTAATTGGATCCGTAATTTTTTTTTCTGCGGATTCAGCTTTGAGCGCCCAGGAAAAATCCACCTCAATGCCCAAATGGCATGAATTGCAAAAAGGGCTCTCTTTTTGGGAGCCGGACGCTCCTGAAAAATCAATTTTGAACAACTCTAAGCTATTTATTCTTAAGGCAGATCCCATACTTTGTAAGTTTCAAATCCTTTCAGCATCTGAACACGGAAAGCGAAACCGTACAGCCGAGGAGTGGTCACGGGAATTCAAAGTTAATGTGGCAGTTAATGCCGGCATGTTCAATTTGGGGAATATGAAAACAAATAAAGGCTATCTGAAAAACTATTCTCATTATAATAATTCTCATCTGAACCTGAATTACAACGTTATGATGGCGATGAATCCAAAAAACAGATCTGATACTGCAATGATTATCCGTGATATGACCTGCAGGAATTGGGAGTCTCTAAAGTCAGATTACCACACCTTGTGTCAGGGAATGCGAATGATCGATTGCAACGGGAAAAAGATGGCCTGGGACAAACAGCCCGGACAATCATGCAGTATGGTGATCGGTGCTACGGACATCGCCGGTAATATTTATTTTATCTTTTCGCGTTCTCCTTATACTCATCAGAAAATGATTGGTTTTCTGATTTCTCTGATTCCTGATATCCGCACTACCGTTTACCTTGAAGGCGGTCCGGAAGCAGGTTTGTATGTGCAAACAGCTGATACAATTATTTCAAAGATTGGTAGTTATGTTTCCAAGACTTATGCCAACGATAACAACGACCATTTCTGGAAAATTCCGAATGTAATCGGTATTCATTTTTAAGCTTCTTGTTTAAACTTTTTAGGTCTTTCTCATGTTCATTATATGATCTAAAATTTATTGCTATGAAGAAAAAAATTGGAGTAATCGGTTCAGGATCTGTAGGACAGACTCTGGCCACCGGCTTTTTAAACAAAGGTTACCAGGTGATGATTGGCAGTCGCGATCTGAAAAAATTAGAAGAGTGGAAATCACAGTCCGGTGCAGGCGGCTCAACAGGGTCATTTGCTGAAGTGGCTCAATTTGGCGAGATTCTGATACTTGCGACCAAGGGTTCTGCAGCACAAAATGCTTTGGAAATGATTGACGAAACCTTCCTTTCCGGAAAAACTATTATTGATACGACCAATCCCATTGCGGATTTACCTCCCCAAAATGGCGTTCTTAGTTTCTTTACATCACTTGATGATTCTTTGATGGAGAGGCTCCAGAAAGAGTTTCCATCAGCCAATTTTGTGAAGGCATTTAACAGCATTGGCAGCAGCCAGATGATTAACCCCGATTTTGGAGGTGAAAAACCAACTATGTTCATTTGCGGAAATAGCGTGCAAGCCAAAACTGAAGTCGCTGAAATCTGTTCACTGTTTGGATTCGAACCATCGGATATGGGTTTTGTTGAGGCGGCCAGAGCTATTGAACCGCTTTGTATGCTTTGGTGCATCCCGGGTTTTAGGGAAAATAGCTGGAGTCATGCATTTAGATTGCTAAAGCACTGAAATTATATTAATTACACAAATGCATTTTTAATTTTCGGAAGGATTTCATGTCTGTAAAAACATGAGGCGGGCAGCATATTTGCCATTCTAAGGTAGGCGTATCCGATTTAATAATTTACAGATGTACCAATTGTAATTGACCATTTATCATTGA
>CAYHDA010000107.1:0-8438 GCA_964355145.1 uncultured Mariniphaga sp. | reverse complement strand
ATTTTTTCTCCCAGACTGAGACATCGATGTTATTATAAGAATACTTCCGTTTGTTAATTCTTTTAACCGAAGGGATTGTAATGGAACCCTCAATTTTAATGAATGTTTCACTCAGCAAAGCGTCAAGATCGTCCTGTCCCCAGATCTGTTCTCCTGCTTTACGATGACCGCCAACCCAGTTCTCGCGTATGGTACACTCTTCGCTCCAGTCAAATCCGGTGGCAACAATTAATCTGCCTCCTTCATTCATACGTTTATGTACACCTCTTAGGAAGTGACGTGGATTATACATTTGATCAAGGATATCGTTAATCAGAACAAGGTCATAACCAACGAAAACAGACTTCATATTTGATGCATCAGACTGAAGAAATGTGACTTTGCCAGCAAGGTTTTCGAATCCAAGTGTTTTGATATTTAGTAGATTATGGGATAATAGTTCGCCTTCTTCCGGAAAGACGTATTTAAAGTTTCCATTTTCCTGAAGTTGAACAGCTACCCTGATATTTCTGGCAGTGAAGTCGAGTCCCGTAACAGAATCAAAAGCTTTGGCGAGCTCCCATGTTGTGCGCCCAGTCCGGCAACCAAGATCCAACGCACTTTTCCTGCTTTTCCCTGCATATTCAATGGCAATTTCTGCAATTCGCTGATAATAGTTTTTAATTCCAAGAAAATCGCCTCCATATTGTGCCTCACAATGACGAATAACTTCAGGGTCTGTTTCGTAAGTATCCTTTGGAATAATCACTTCATTTGCTGATTCAACATATCTGAAACCGGCATGCTGGTAGAAGTGGCGCCTAAAAGCATAACGTGCGTTTCCGATTGCCTCATTTCCTGTCGAAATCCACGAACCACCCTTGATAAGATTATGCTTTGTATCAAACGTTGGCGTTGAAAAGTCATCATAAACCGGATGAATTTTAAATCCTTCAAATCCATTAATCGGAGTTTCGGTCCACTGCCATACATTTCCAATTAAATCGTAAAACTCACCAAATCTGAATCTGTCGACCGGGCAAGGACTTTGGAAATGCTCCATATTGATATTTCCGGGAGCAGTTGCCCAAAAAGGCTGATCAGGGATATCCGCATTTTTGTAAAGCAAAGACCATTCATCTTCTGAAGGAAGACGGATCGGAAGACCTGTCTGTTCAGATTTCCAGTTGCAAAAGGCCTTGGCTTCGAGGTAATTAACTTCAGCCGGCCAGTTTAATGGCATCTCTATCTCGTTGTAAACCAGTCGCAGATGCCAATTGGCGCCATTTTTTATCCAGAAAAGAGGATGTTGCGCTTCTTTATAAGTTTTCCAGTTCCACCCTTCTTGAGTCCAGTACTGCTGCATTTGATAGCCGCCTGCATCGACAAATTGCATAAACTCTCCATTCGAACATAGGAATTTTGAGGCTTTAAATGCCGGCACTACTGCTTCATGTTTGCCATATTCGTTGTCCCATCCGTAAAGCGGATCATTCAAGGACTTGCCAATTTTCAGGGGACCTCCTGCTACGGGAATTAATTTATTTTCCGGAGCGGGTGCTGCTTCTGAACAAAGATTCCATGTTGAGATTGGTCTGAGGGCTTGCAATTGAACCTGACGAATCAGAACCGATGAAGTTTCAAGATGAATCCGTTCATGTTCAATACCCATCATTATGATCCATAGTGGATTATCCCAGGAGATTGGCAGATTGAACGGCAACGTCTTTATCAGTTGGCCGATGGTTTGTCTTGCTTTGTCCCTGTATTCTGTTACTTCTGCTACTGTTGGCCAGTCGTAATGGCTCATATTCAGATCATCCCACGACATTTCATCAACGCCAATTGCAAACATCGATTCGAAACGGGGATTGATTCTTTCAGTGAGTATCTTGCTGACAATTAATTTATTAATATAGAATGTAGCAGTGTGTCCATAATAAAAAATCAGCGGATGACGCAATGGATCAGCTTTTTGATACATTGCCGATTGATCAGCAAAGACTTCAAACAACTGTTCATCAATATCAAAGGTTTTGTGAAAATAATCGAGCAGCTCCTTCCTTTTCTCTTCTGGTTTCCCCTCATTTAAAACTATTGTCTTTGTGTGAAAAAGTGGATTGGCGCTCATACGAAAAAGATTAAGGTCGAATATTCCTTGTTAGTAAAACAATGGAATAATATTTCAAAGATAAGGAATGATTCTGTTTATTTAACGCTGATAGCTGTCGGTCACTTTTTTGACTGAGCCATGGATCAGTAATAATCTTCTTGCCTCATCAGAAGGTATATGAAGTTCATCGACAATCATCTGAGTTCCGCGCTCAATAAGTTTTTTATTGGTAAGCTGCATATTCACCATCTTGTTTCCCTTTACCCTTCCCAGTTTAATCATGATTGTGGTGGTGATCATATTGAGGATCATTTTCTGAGCTGTTCCTGCTTTTAAACGGGTGCTGCCTGTAACAAATTCAGGCCCGACAATAGCCTCCACAGGAAATTCTGTAACTTCTGCAATTTCACTTCCCGGATTGCAGGTAATGCATCCGGTTAGAATTCCATTACTACGCGCATGCTTGATGCCACCGATTACATAAGGAGTGGTTCCTGATGCGGCTATCCCAATTACGATATCGTTTTTATTAATATTAAAACCCTGAAGCGAAGCCCATGCTTTATCCTGATCATCTTCGGCTGCTTCTACTGCTTTACGCAAAGCGATGTCTCCGCCGGCTATCAATCCAATTACCATGTTTTCAGGGACACCAAATGTTGGCGGAATCTCAGAGGCATCCAAAACTCCAAGTCTTCCGCTCGTCCCTGCTCCAAGATAAAAAACACGTCCTCCTTTTTTCATTCTTATTTCAATCTGTTCGACCAGATTCTTAATCTGAGGAATTGCCTGGCGCACCGCGATATGGACTTTGGAATCTTCTTCGTTAATATTGGTAAGCAACTCTTCGACAGACATTTTGTCGAGATTATCGAAATTTGAAGGGGATTCGGTTACACTGGTTTTATTTTTTGCTGTGTGTTTCATCATCTCAAAAAGGATAATTTAGAAATTTACTTTACTGGTGTGATATTTAATGAGACCTTTCATGGGTGCACGTTCTATCGTTCCTAATCTAAGTCCATTCTGTTCAATGATTTTTCGGAGCTGTGCTTCAAAATGGAAGGCTATGCTCCCCGTAAAATGAACCGGAGTCTGATGGATTTCAGGATATTGAATTAAATTTCGCGTCACAAACTCTTGAAAGCCGGTAAGCACAATCCGTTCAATTTCGGGATATCCAATATTTTTTGAAAGAAATTTAGTGTAGCCGGCCAGGTAACGGCTCGGAAATGGTTTTTTGTAAACATTTTCCATTATTTCAGCTGCAGTTGTTGGGTAGATTTCAAAGAATTGGGTAATCAGAAATTGTGGCAATTGGTTTTTTAAAATGTCACCAATTAATTTTTTCCCAAGTACAGCACCGCTTCCTTCGTCTCCAAGCATAAATCCTAAGGGAGAAACGTTTGCAACTATTTCTTTGCCATTATAATAACAAGAGTTGGAACCGGTTCCTAAAATACAAGCAACGCCCGGTTTTTCCTGACAAAGCGAATGTGCCGCAGCCAACAGATCACTCCCAACTAAAATAGTTTCCGATTCAAATATTTGTAAAAGGGCAGATTTAACGATTTCCTGTTTTTCCTGATTGATGCATCCCGCGCCGTAAAAGCAGATGGAATTGAACTTTTTTACCGATAAAAACTCTTTCCTCAATAAGTCTGAGATATTTTCGGCTGACTGATAAAATGGATTTATTCCTGATGTACTAATAGTTTCCTTGAGTTCGTCTTCAGCGATAATGCACCATTCAGTTTTGGTAGTGCCACTGTCTGCAATTAAGATCATGAGCCGCTTTTTTTTTATTTGCAATATAGCGTGATTTTTTTTTTACCTTTATATCAAAGTGATCAATATTTTTAAGGGCCTAAAAAAAATCAAATCAATTTTTAACCAGCGTTAATGAAACAATGCAATAAATTTCTTGTAATTCTAACGGGTGTGTGACAAAAGTACAAATTTTAAAATTAACTTTATTTTTGATGAGAAGTTTAAGAACTTATGAAGAGAAATTTTAGCCGGATAAAGCTGTACTTTATTGCATTGATCTTTTCAGTGAATCCATTGCTGAGCTTTTCGCAAACTGCTGATAAAGACCGTTTGTCATTAAAAGCGGAAAGCCGTTTAAAAAAGATGGATCAGCAATTTCCAAAATGGCAACATGTTGGTCGTATTCGATTTGATTCACTGTCGATTATACGGGATAAAAAGACAATTCAGATTTTCTTTACCAGTCCGCTTTCCTACATCCCCGTCAGGGAGGAGGAAGTTGTGTCAATTGAAAATTCAGTAAAAGTATCACTGGGTCGCAAATTCCGAAAATATACCACCCAGATTTATACTGATCACCATTTGCTGAAAGAGTTGGTGCCTAATCTTTTCAGGACAAATACTCCCATTGATACCAGCCGGATTTCAGGAAAAAACATAACCCGGATACCTGTGGTGCGCCAAATTGGAAAAGAGCAGTCCTTGGCCGGTCTTTACAACAATAATATTGCCGTTTGGGATAGTCACGGATGGTATTACGAATCAAAACTCGACCGGTGGGAGTGGCAGCGTGCCAGGTTGTTTGGAACGGTTGAGGATATGTCAACGATGAGCTATGTGTTGCCTTACCTCGTTCCAATGCTGGAAAACAGCGGTGCGACTGTTTTTTTACCCCGTGAGCGGGACTGGCAGCCGAGTGAAGTTATTGTCGATAATGATCGTTCTACGATAGGTTCTGAATTGAATATTCCCAACGAATTGTCAGTTGACCGTTCGCAGAAAGGATTCTTGATGAAGGATACACTGATCGCCGGTGACAACCCCTTTTTGTTGGGAACATCGTTGCGTATTGGGTGCGTCAGCGATTCTAAAGCCATTCAGTTTATCCCTTCGTTTGCCGCAAAAGGAAAGTACAGCGTATCGGTATCTTACCAAAATGATGAAGCTTTTTCTTCAGAGGTGATTTATTCAGTTTTTCATGCCGGAGGTAAAACTGATTTTCTTGTAAATCAGAAAATCGGGGGCGGAACATGGATCTATTTGGGAACATTCGATTTCAATTCAGGGAAAAATCCGGAAACCGGAATGGTTACAGTTAGTTGCAGTGGCAATCATCCGGGTTTTATGTCTGTTGACGGTGTTAAATTTGGCGGTGGAACGGGGAATATTGCCCGCCGTCCTTCAGAAGAGCTTATTCTGAACAAGCCATCGCTTGCTGAAATTAATAACAGTAATATTCAGGTATTAAAGAATGATTCTAAACAATTTGAACTTAAGTTAAGCGGCAAGCCACGGTACCTTGAAGCTGCCCGGTATTACCTCCAAAGCGCTGGTTTCCCTGATACGCTTACCTACAGCCTGAATAAAGACAGAAACGATTATAACGACGATTATCAATCACGGGGCGAATGGGTTAACTACCTGATGGGAAAGCCTAATGGTCCGGCCAATCATCGTAATATTAGCGGTTTAAATATTCCAATTGATCTGGCCTTCGCTTTTCATACCGATGCCGGAATTACCCCCAATGATTCGATTATTGGAACGCTTGGTATTTACAGCACCATGGCCGGTCAAGGTGTATTCCCCAATGGAAAATCGCGTATGGCGAGTCGTGATCTGACAGATATTATTCAGACACAATTGGTTGATGACATCCGGAAACTTTTCAACCCGCAATGGACAAGGCGTGGATTGTGGGATAAGCAATATTCGGAGGCGTGGCGTCCAAATGCTCCGACTATGCTCCTGGAATTATTATCGCATCAGAATATTGCAGATATGCGTTTTGGTTTAGATCCGCGATTTCGTTTTTATGTTGGTCGTGCTATCTATAAAGGAATGTTGAAGTACCTGGCATTTCAGGAAAATCGTCCTTATGTTGTGCAACCGCTCCCCGTTGATCATTTTTCGATCAAACGTTCCGGAGAGAATTCTGTCCTTCTCAGCTGGCGGCCAGTCATTGATCCGCTGGAACAGGGTGCCGGACCAAATAAATACAAAGTTTATCAACGTCTTGATAATAGTGGATTCGATAATGGAGTGGTGACTGAAGATACGATGCTCGTTATAAAACTTGATCAACACGATCGTATTTACAGTTTCAAAGTTACCGCTGTTAATGCAGGTGGCGAGAGTTTTTCAAGTGAAACCCTGTCTGCAGGATTAAAAAGCAAGAGCAAGGGCAATATCCTGATTGTTAATGGTTTTGACCGGATATGTGCTCCTTCAATATTTGATAACGGCGTCACAGCAGGCGTTGAATTCTGGAAAGATCAGGGAGTTGCAGATCATCAGGATATCAGCTTTGTGGGAGATCAATACGATTTCGACCGTAAATCAAAATGGCTCGATGATGATAGCCCCGGCTGGGGAGCAAGTTCCGGTGATATGGAGGGAAAAGTTATTCCGGGGAATAGTTTTGATTATCCTTTGATCCACGGGAAGGCAATTCTTGAGTCAGGCTATTCTTTTGTCTCAGCCAGCGATGAGGTTTTTTGTCAGCCTTCTTTTGCGATGGAGCCCTATTTTGCTACCGATATTATTTTGGGCGAAGAGCGATCTACGCCTGGCTTAAAGGATGCTTTGGCTACAGAATTTAAAATTTATACCCCGGCATTTATTTCAAAAATTTCCCAATTAACGAAGAGCGGAAGCAACCTTTTTCTTTCCGGCGCTTATATCGGATCGGAAATCAGCGGGAATAATGACTCTGTGGCTGCTGTTTTTGCCAAAAATATTCTCCATTTTACCTGGCGAACGGGTCATGCCTCTAAGGGAGGAGCTTTTTACACCACTGATTATGCCCGCAAATGGCTCCAAGGAAAGTGGAATTTCAATGTTGATTATAATCCTGAAATTTATAGTGTTGAGGCGCCGGATGGCATTGAACCCTCCGGGAAAAATGCTATAACAGCATTTCGGTACGGTGAAAATAATGTCAGTGCCGGCATTATTTATAACGGCAATTACCGGGTTGTTGCGATGGGTTTACCTTTCGAAACAATTTTAACCGAACCTGACCGGTTTATACTGATGAAACAAATTATTAATTTCTTTGAATCAAAATAAATTTACAAAAATCAAATATGAGAAATATGATCACTTGCTTTTTACCGGTCCAGCCCGGAACAGACTTAGAGCCTACACTCAACACACTAAGAGAAACAGGCTTTGTTGAAAAGATTATCCTTGTCGGCGAAATGGATGCCAGTACCAGTACGGACGATCATTTAAAAATACTGTCACATAATATAAATTCAACAAAAGCAATTAAAGCGATTGCAAAAGAGGTTACAACTCCATTTATTCTGCTCTATATTAAAACATTGCCACTTTATCTGGGGCAAAATGCTTTACACCGAATGATACATGCCAGTACCAGCAGCGGGGCAGGAATGGTTTATTCAGATTATTACGAGGAGAAAGAGGGAGTATTAAAATCTCATCCTGTTATTGATTATCAGGATGGCAGTTTACGTGATGATTTTGACTTTGGTTCATTAATGCTATACCGCACGGATGCTTTTGTCGATGCTGCACTTCGGATGGAGGACGAATTTGAATTAGCCGGATTATATGATCTTCGCTTAAAGGTTTCACAAAATTACAGACTCGTTCATTTACCTGAATTACTCTATACTGAACTTGAGCTCGATACGCGCAAATCGGGGGAGAAAATGTTTGATTATGTTGATCCCCGAAACAGATTCAAGCAAATTGAGATGGAGAAAGCTTGTACAGCTCATTTAAAAATTACCGGGGCATGGCTTGCTCCAAATTTTAAAACCATTGAATTCTCAGACGGCAATTTTAAAACCGAAGCATCCGTAATCATTCCAGTCTGGAACCGGGCCAAAACAATATCCGATGCCATCAAATCAGTGTTGAGTCAGGATACTGAATTTGAATTTAACCTGATTATTGTAGATAATCATTCCACCGACGGAACAACTGAATTGATCAGAACTTTTGCTGATTGTGACGACAGGATTATTCACCTGATTCCGAAGCGAAAAGATCTTGGAATCGGAGGTTGCTGGAATGAAGCTGTCAACCATACCGCCTGTGGAAAATTCGCCATTCAGCTCGATAGTGATGATTTATATATTAATGATCTTGTAATCCAGCGGATTGTGACTTCTTTCTACGAGCAAAACTGCGCTATGGTAGTTGGATCGTATCAGATGGTTAATTTTAAATTGGAGGAGATTCCGCCCGGCCTTATCGATCACAAGGAATGGACGCCTGAAAATGGACGAAATAATGCATTGAGAATTAATGGGTTAGGGGCGCCTCGCGCATTTTACACCCCTGTACTTCGCGAGATTCAGGTACCCAATGTAAGTTATGGTGA
>CAYHDA010000106.1:0-13141 GCA_964355145.1 uncultured Mariniphaga sp. | reverse complement strand
ATTCTCTTCAATTGCTTTATCAAGAATTTTATCGGCCGGAACCATCACCCCAAGATCAATCACATCGTAATTGTTACAAGCTAAAACAACACCCACAATATTCTTCCCAATATCATGCACATCACCTTTAACGGTAGCAAGCAGAATCTTTCTTTTTTGAGTCGGAGCTTGTTTGAAATCCAGTTTATCCTGTTCAATATAGGGTTGTAAAAATGCAACTGCTTTTTTCATCACACGAGCCGACTTAATCACCTGAGGCAGAAACATTTTACCGCTTCCAAAAAGATCGCCAACTCTGTTCATGCCATCCATCAGCGGCTCCTCAATCACTCTGATAGCACTGTTATAAGATGGAAGCAACTCGACGATATCCTGTTCAATAAAATCAGTAATTCCTTTTACAAGCGCATGTTGAATTCTTTCTATTACCGGAAATGAGCGCCACTCCTCAATTTTCTCCTCCTTTTTTCCGCTTTCTATCATGTTTTCAGCAAATGCCAGTATTCGTTCGGTGGCATCAGGCCTGCGATTCAGAATTACATCTTCTACAAATTCGAGCAGATCTTTGGGTATCTCATCGTAGATCTGCAACATACCCGGATTGACAATTCCCATATCCAAACCTGCCCCAATGGCATGGTAAAGAAATACCGAATGAAATGCTTCGCGCAACGTATTATTTCCTCTAAAAGAAAAAGAAACGTTCGAAATACCACCACTTACCTTGGCATGTGGAAGATTTTCCTTGATCCATCGGGTTGCATTGATAAAATCGAGCGCATAATTATTGTGTTCCTCTATTCCTGTACCGACCGTAAGTACATTAGGATCGAATATAATATCCTGTGGGGGGAAATGAACTTCATCAACCAAAATCCGGTATGCCCGCTCACAAATGCTGATGCGCTGTTCAAAAGTTGACGCTTGTCCTTTTTCGTCGAATGCCATTACTACAGCAGCCGCGCCGTATTTTTTTATTTTACCGGCGCATTCTTTGAAGAACTCCTCCCCTTCCTTCAGACTGATTGAATTTACAATTGCCTTTCCCTGAAGGCACTGCAGTCCAGCTTCTATAACCGTCCATTTCGATGAATCCACCATCACCGGAAGACGCGCTATATCAGGCTCCGACATCACAAGATGAAGAAAACGAACCATCTCTTTTTCAGCATCGAGCATAGCATCGTCCATATTAACATCAATCACCTGTGCGCCGCCTTCAACCATTTCACGCGCTATTGCTAATGCTTCCTCGTATTTTTCTTCACGGATCAGACGGGCAAATTTGATGGAGCCGGCTACATTACACCGTTCACCGATATTAATAAAGTTCGAAGATTTAGAAACAGTCAGAGGTTCAAGTCCGCTTAGCCGGGTTGCTATTTCAGATAGAACGGGTTTATGGGGTTTTGACCTCGCCGCCAGTTTTGCAAGCTCACGAATATGATCAGGAGTTGTTCCGCAGCATCCGCCTATGATATTTACCATTCGGTCTTTGAAAAAATCACGCACATAAAGTCCCATCGTTTCGGGGGTCTCATCATATTCCCCAAATTGATTGGGAAGACCGGCATTGGGATGGGCGCTAATGTAAAAAGGAGCTTTCCGGCTTAATTCTTCAAGATAGGGTCGCAGCTCTTTGGCGCCTAAGGAGCAGTTCAATCCTATAGTGAGTAAATCGATGTGAGATAAGGAGTTAAGAAATGCTTCAACGGTTTGTCCGGAGAGCGTTCGGCCGCTTGCATCGGTAATTGTACCCGAAATCATCACTTCAATCCTGATCTTCCGTATTTCGAGCACTTCTTCTATTGCCATCATGGCGGCTTTGGCGTTCAGGGTGTCAAAAATCGTCTCAACCAGAAGGAGTTCAACGCCACCGTCCAGCAACCCCTCTACCTGCTCCCGATAGGACTCTTTCATATCGGCAAAGGAAATTGCCCGGTATCCGGCGTCATTTACATCGGGCGACATAGAGCAGGTTTTATTGGTTGGTCCGATAGCTCCGGCAACATAGCGTGGTTTTTCAGGCGTTGAATAATGTGCCGCAGCCAAACGTGCTATTTGAGCCGAAGCTTTATTCAGCTCATAAACATTCGCTTCCATACCATAATCAGCCTGAGAAACACGCGTTGCATTAAACGTATTGGTTGCAACAATATCAGCGCCTGCTTCGAGAAATGCTTCATGAATATCCTGAATTACAGTGGGTTTTGTAATTGAAAGAAGGTCGTTGTTTCCTTTAAGCGGCGAACTCCAATTTGCAAATCGTTCCCCGCGAAAATCCTCTTCCGTGAGTTTTACCCGTTGAATCATTGTCCCCATCGCACCATCGAGAACGAGAATCCTATGTTTTAATGCTTGCCTTATGTTGCTTTCTTTGGTCATTTTTTTTGTTTGTAATATTCAGATAATATTCAGCAGATTTTGAATTCTCCACTGTCTATAATAACAATGAAGCATGCCTTTTTGATCTGTACCAGTATAAAATTACACTATGCCATTGATTATCAATATTTAGATCGCCATGAATACAATTATTTTATTCAGAATGGAAGTTCATAGTGGTGCAAATTTACTCTAAAGTGCTTGATTTAGATCAATTCAAGTCAATTGGGGTAATTGAAATTTTATCTACATTTGAAACCTCAGAAAAAACTATAAAAATTCGCTGATGAAACACCCATGAATCTGCGCTTCGCAAACACGAATGAAGATAACTCAGGTGTTCTCCCGATAAATCGGGACAGGCTATCAGGCAATTAAAAAACAAATTATTCGCTGATGAAACGTAAGAAAATTTGTACCGCTTTTTTGTTCCTTTTATTTGTTCCGTTATGTTTAATGGCGCAGAATGAAAATATTGACCTTGGCATGATTTACAAAATCAAGCAGGAAGGTTTGAAAAATTCAAGTATAGAGGATCTTGCTTTTTGGCTAACTGATTTTGTTGGACCGAGGCTGACGGGTTCCACAGGAAACAACCGTGGAAATGAATGGGCATTGAAAAAAATGGAGGAGCTGGGCTTTCAGAATGTAAGAATCGAAGCTGCCAGAGATTTCAGTCGGGGAGGCTGGGATAACCTGAAGACCTATGCAGCAATAACATCGCCTTATTATACCAATTTTGCCTGTAATCCTGTAGCCTGGACAGGAAGTACAAACGGCATTATCAAGAGTGAAATTGTTCTGCTGGATGTAAAAGCTGAAACCGACCTTGAAAAATATAAGGGAAAAGTATCGGGCAAAATTGTTCTGATACCTTCAGCAACAACTTATGAGATAAGTTTTGAACCCCTTGCAAACCGTTTAACTGAAGCGCAGCTTAAAGATCTTTCAATGGCATCTTCGTCTTTCCCCGGAAGAAGACCTAACTTCGATTTGGCCACTTGGCAGGCTCGGCAGGCATTGCGCTTGAAGATAACTGCATTTCTTACAACTGAAGGAGCGGCTGTTATTCTCAATAACTCGGGGTCATTCAATGTTCCAAGATCAAACGGAGCAAATTATACCTCAGGAACAAAGGAACCTATTGCGGAACTGAACCTTCCAAATGAAGACCATGGCAGAATGGAACGGCTCCTGCGGCATGACATTCCTGTTGAAATGGAAGTGGAAATCAAAAATAAATTTTTCAACAGTCCGAATGTTTACAATGTGATTGGTGAAATACCGGGAACTGATAAGGCGCTTAAAAACGAAGTGGTTATGGTGGGCGCTCATATCGATTCGTGGCATGGCGGAACCGGTGCGGCAGATAATGCCTCAGGATGTATCGTAATGCTGGAAGCGCTGCGAATACTTAAAAATCTTGATGTTGTTCCGCGGAGAACCATTCGAATTGCACTTTGGGGCGGGGAAGAACAAGGTTTAAACGGGTCGCGGGGATATGTGGAAAAATATCTGGTTGATCCAAAAACAAAGGAACATAAACCGGACTTCGAAAAATTTGCCGGATATTTTAATATGGATAACGGATCGGGGAAATATCGTGGTATTTATATACAGGAAAACGAACTTGTCAGGCCAATATTTGAAGAGTGGCTCAAACCATTTGGTGATATGGGCGCTTCAACGGTCACCATAAGAAATACCTCCGGTACCGACCATCTTTCTTTTGATGCAGTTGGATTACCGGGATTTCAGTTTATCCAGGATGAGATTGAATATGGGCGGGGATATCATACTACCATGGATACCTATGAGAGGCTGGTGATGGCTGATCTTAAACAGAATGCAGTGATTACTGCTTCCTTTGTTTTCAATGCCGCAATGCGAAACGTAAAATTACCAGGTAAACCTGTGATGAAACCCAGACCAGAAACAGACAGGAAGAAACCCTAAAAAATGATAAACAGCAGAATACAAGAAGTTTTAGCCCGGAAAAAAGGGGTGTTTTTTGATATGGATGGGATACTCTACGATTCGATGGGGGCTCATGCAGATGCCTGGAGCAATGCTTTCCGGCATTTTGGAATTGATTTTCCACCCGAAATGGTCTATCATAATGAGGGCCGTACTGCTCAATCCACTATTAATCTTGTTTATCAGCAAAATGAAAAAAGAGATGCCACTGATGTTGAAATAGATCAGATTTATACCAAAAAGACGGAGCTCATCGAATTCTATCCGGATGCAATCTCTTTTGCAGGTGCCTATGAGCTGATGGAGAGTCTGAAAAATAATGGAATTGATATTTGGGTTGTTACAGGATCATCACAGGATAAATTTTTAAATGCTCTGCTTGATGATTTTAAAGGCTTGATAGCTGCAGAACAGATTATTTCCGGTAAGGATGTCAAATATGGGAAGCCTCACCCCGAGCCTTATCTCACCGCTTTGCGAAGATCCGGATTTAGTGCTGATGAGGTAATTGTGATCGAAAATGCCCCGCTGGGAATTCAATCGGCTAAGGCGGCTGGTATATTTACTGTTGCTATCAATACGGGCATACTGAATGACAATGTATTATGGGAATCCGGAGCCGATATGCTTTTTAACAATTGGGAAGATATGATTATTTATGAAATCAGACACCTATTAAATACATGAAAATCAAACAAATAGTATTGCTAATTCTTTTTTGTTCCTCAACTTTCTTTTTCGGGTATACAATTGCCTTTGCCCAGGAACGAAACTGGACTCATTTCAGGGGGAGTAATCTGGATGGTATTTCAACTGATACACTGGTACCAATTGTTTGGAGTGACACTACCAATATTACCTGGAAAACCGACATTAGCGGGAGAGGATGGTCATCGCCTGTTGTTTATGGAAATCAAATCTGGGTAACAACTGCAACTGCCGATGGTGAAAAAATGTCGGGAATGTGCCTTGACATTAACTCAGGTAAAGTACTCTTTGATATTTTACTTTTTAAACAGGATAGTATTTACAGTAAACATGCAGTCAACTCCTATGCATCACCTACCCCGGTGATTGAGCAAGGATTTGTCTATCTGAATTTTGGAAGTTCGGGAACAGCATGCGTCAATACCGGTAATGGTCAGATTGTCTGGAAAAGAGATGATTTAAAATGTGATCACATGCAGGGAACCGGTGCCTCTCCAATCCTTTATAAAGATTTCCTGATTGTCCATTATGAAGGTACAGATCATCAGTTTATTGTAGCGCTTGATAAAAAAACTGGTCAGACGATCTGGCGGACCGACCGCCCAAAGGAGTGCTATGAAAAACTTTCACCAGTAGGGAAAAAGGCCTACATCACCCCATTGGTGGTTAATGTGAATGGAAAGGATCTTCTTATTTCCAATGGATCGACAGTTTGCATTGCCTATGAAGCTGAAACCGGGAAAGAGGTGTGGCGAGTGGTACAAGGAGTGGATTCCACCATCGCGATGCCAATCAGCGAAGGGGGAATTGTCTACTTTTACACCAGTTATGTTGCCCCCCCTGATGTAGAGAAATATGCCGAATTACTGGCGGTCGATCCCAGGGGTTCCGGAGATATTACCCTCACAAATATTTTATGGAGAGTAAAAACACCTATTATACAATTACTTAGTCCATTAATAAAGGACGGAATCATCTATACGATTGATAGCCGTAATAACCTGATTGCAATAGATGCCAAAAATGGAGGTACTTTGTATACCAAAAAAATGAAGAATAAATACAATGCCTCGCCGGTATATGCCGGAGGACGGGTTTATTTTACTTCAGTTAAAGGAGAAACGCTGGTTTTGAAAGCAGGCCGTACTCTCGAAATCGTGGCAGAGAATCAATTATCCGGAGAGTTGTATGCTACTCCCGCCATTGTCCAAAACTCATTGATTATTAGAAATGAATCTTCGCTTTATCGAATCGGAGGAAAATAATTCTTGCCCCCATATCGGCGTATTTTTCAATGATTAAGAAATATCCTGCCTATCTTTACCTTTAGAACTATTAAATCTACAGCTATGCGTTTAAAACTACTCTTCATTTTTTGTTTCTCTTTTATTGTATTTGGCACTGGCAGGATGAGGGCTCAAGGTCTTTACAAGCCAACGTGGGAGTCGCTTGACAGTCATAAAATGCCGCAATGGTATGATGATGCAAAAATTGGACTAAGTATGCATTGGGGTGTCTATTCTGTTCCGGCCTGGGCACCTCGTGATGCGGGGCTCTCTTATGCTGAATGGTACGGAAACCGGATGCATGAAAAGGGAAGTCCGGCAATTGATTACCACAATGAGAATTATGGTGTAAACTTTACCTACGATGATTTTATTCCCAAATGGAAAGCTGAAAACTACAACCCTTCAGATTGGGCTAAGTTTGCGAAAAATATGGGAGCGAATTATATTTTTATCACTTCAAAACATCACGACGGATTTTGTTTATGGCCATCGAAATACACAGACCGAAATGCGGTGAAGATGGGTCCTCACAAGGATTTGCTTGGCCAGTTTTTCGAAGCCGGACGAAAAGAAAACCTGAAAGTAGGCTTGTACTACTCACTGTATGAGTGGTATAATCCGATCTATACCGGTAAGGAGATTCCATATGCCGGTTTGAAAAAAGTGAATAACTATGTCGATGATTTTATGATTCTGCAAATTAAAGAGCTGATTGATTTGTACCATCCCGATTTTATGTACTTCGACGGCGAGTGGGATCATCCCGAACCGTTCTGGAAAATGAAAGAAGTGGTAGCTTATTTCTACAACGAGGCGGCAAAGCGGAATCAGGAGGTTTTTGTCAACGACCGGTTTGGTAAAGGTGACCGGGGCAAGCATGGTGATTTGTTCAATGTTGAGTACGATTATGAGAAGGGAAGTGAAGGGTTGTTGTCGCATAAATGGTCATTCTGGCAAGGAATAGCCAAAACTTTTGGCTATAACGGAGATACTGATCAGGAAGATTGCCTTTCTCCTAAGCAATTTATCGATAAAGTGATAAAAGGAGTGAGTCATAATGGAAATTTCGATATAAATGTCGGACCTACTGCCGCAGGTATTATTCCGGAATATGAACAATATCCGCTTTTAAAATTAGGAGAATGGCTCAAAACGAACGGAGAGGCCATCTACGGTACCCGTTACTGGAATATTCAGCAGGAGGGTGACGCATGTTTCACGACCAAAGGAAAAAATGTGTATGCTATATTCCTAAAATGGCAGGGGGATGAATTCAGATTAAAATCGGTCAGGCCTGTTGAGGGATCGAAAATCACAATGCTGGGTGTACCGGGTGATCTGAAATGGAAATGGGATGCAGTTAATGGTTTGATCATTAACTATCCGCGACAAAAGGCACGTCCCACCTCATGTAGTTATGCATGGGCTTTTAAAATTAAAGTGAAGTAAAAAATGATCATAAAAGTACCGTTAAAAGAGTTGAATTCGCGTATTGAGCGTTTCAGAAAGCACATGGATCAGTCTTGTCCCGGGTGGGAGATTACCGCCGTGTTTAGCAAAATCAATCTGTACTACTTTACCGGAACGATGCAGGAAGGGGTTTTGTTTATTCCGCGAGGCGATGAGGCTGTTCTATGGGTGCGCCGAAGTTATGAGAGGGCGCTTGCTGAATCGCTTTTCCCTTTGATAAAACCGATGGAGAGTTTTCGCGATGCTGCTGCTGCGATGAAAAATCTTCCAAACGCCGTCTATCTTGAGAAAGAGATCGTTCCTGTGGCAATGCTGCAACGGTTTCAGAAATACTTCCCATTTTCGGTAATCGAAGCTGCCGATCTTCAGATTTCTTTTATCAGATCAATTAAAAGCAAGTACGAATTGATGTTAATGGAGCAGTCGGGAAGAATTCACCAAAGGGTTACCGAGGAGCGGGTTCCTGAACTGCTGAGAGCCGGGATGAGTGAATCAGAGTTCTTTTGTGATCTCTATACGGCTCTTATTCAGGAAGGGCACCACGGGGTGGCTCGTTTTGGTATGTTCGATACTGAATCGATTCTGGGGCAGATAGCATTTGGAGAGAGCTCCATCTATCCCACTTTCTTTAATGGGCCGGGTGGAAATTATGGCATGAGCCCCGCCGTTCCGATTTTGGGAAGCAGAAGCCGGAAACTGCTTAAAGGAGATCTTGTCTTTGTTGATGTTGGATGTGGTGTTGAGGGTTATCATACCGACAAAACGATGACCTATATGTTTGGAGCCTCCTTGCCTGATGAAGCAATCAAAATTCATTTGCAATGTGTTGATATACAAAATAATATTGCATCAATGCTGAAGCCGGGTGCAATTCCTTCGGTCATCTACAACGAAATTTTAAAAGAATTAAGTCCTGATTTTCTGGAAAATTTTATGGGTTTTGGAACACGTAAAGTGAAATTTCTGGGACACGGAATTGGGTTGACGATCGATGAAATGCCGGTGATTGCCAATGGTTTTGATGAACCCATTCAAGAGGGAATGGTCTTTGCGATTGAACCGAAAAAAGGAATTCCGCATATTGGAATGGTCGGAATCGAAAATTCTTTCGTTGTTACGTCAGAGGGCGGACGGAATATCACCGGAAATCATCCCGGGTTATTACCGGTTTATTGAACGGCAGTGTATTGCCGGCGCATTAGTAATTGGTAAAAATAATAACGGCTGACCTGTTTATAGCAGGCAGCCGTTGTTATTTTCGGTCCAATTGAACTTCAGGTTATTATTTCTTTTTCTTCATCAGAAAATAACCAGCTGCTCCAAGCACGACAATTGCTCCACCAATCAAAGCATAATTTCCCATTGGGCTGCTTTTCGAAGTCTCTTCTTCTGCGGCTGCATTGTAAAATACTGGTTTTGCTGCCTTATCGGCATTTACTGAATCTTTTTTTGCTGCAGGTTGAGTTTGTGCAATGGTCAGACTTAAACCACTCAGGAATAGTATTCCTGTCATCGAAATCATTTGAATTGTTCTTTTCATACTTCAATTATTAAAATTTATTATTTATACGAATTTGCAAGATCATCATATTTTTTTGCCACCTCCGGATGCGTTTTTCGATAAGAATCCGCAAGGGACATAATGGCCGGTTTATAACCCGGATCGAGCGTTAAACAGGCTTTTAACAGGCCTCTTGCTTTTCCGGTATCTTTATCCATCAGTAATTTCGAAAGACCCACATATGCCTCATAATATTTCCGGTTGTATCCGATCAAAGTTTCATAATAGCGAATCGCTGCTTCAGAATCATTTTGATGAACGGCAATATTCCCGAGGTACATTAAAACCGGTTCATAGCCCGGGTTTATTTTTAATGCCGTCTGCAGCACAATCTTCGCACTGTCGGTTTTTCCCTCTTTAATAAGAGCCGTGGCAAAATTATAAAAGATTAATTCATCCTGCGTATTAATCTTCAGGGCATCGTTAAAAATAATTGATGCCTTTGCAAATTCTCCCTTCTTTAATGCTTCATATCCTTGAAGATCGAGTTTTGTTTCCCGTTTCAGAACTGCTCCGATTGGCACCCTGTCGGCATATATTACATAAATTGAATTTTTTGGCGGCCACAATTTGTTATTTAGCAGTTCGGCTGGAATATAGCTATTCGCAACGATCATATAATCCCAATCGGTCTGACTTCTTTGATCATACTGGCAATAAAAAGTGTTCAACCCTGCACGACCCCGAAAATACCAGCTGGCCGAAAAATTGGTTGCTATTTTAACGGATTCATTCTGTTTGTTATTTTTAAGGTAATTATCCAGCCATTTCGAACCTTCACCAATCGTATTATAATAATAGTCAGTTTCATATTTTCCGTAAGCCCCGTTAAGGCCACCTGTCAATTGATTGTAATACAGATAGTAGTACGGATGATTCTGAATCATGAACTTTAAGGGATGAAGTGCTGCCACTAATACAATAAGAAGTACTCCGGTTTTTAAGCTGGTGTTTTTCAGATGCTTAATCAGGTGTGCAAATCCTATGGCGGCCAAAAGAATTATGACAGGATAGACAAATAAAAAATGTCGCCATGCTCCGTATAAGTTCGATTTTTCATAGATGACAAAGGCAACAGGAAATAGAATTGAAAAAATCAGGAAGGCGTACTTTAAAAAATTCGCATGACTGATGATTTTTTTCGATAAAAAAGCAAACGCGATTAGTCCTGCAAAAACTATTAATGGTATTGTAATCGCCATATATTTAATCAAATAATACCAGGGCATCAAATCGGACCATTGCATGCGGCCTTCGAAAAGCTGCATAACAGTAGTTGGAAACTGAGTCATTACTTCGTATGATTTCCACAAATGCGCGAGTGGATTTATTTGAGCATAAGGCCAAAGCATAAAGCTCAATAATACAGCAATAACCGAAATAATCAAAGAGTGGATTATTTTTTTCCCAAATGATACCCAATCCAAATATTTGTCTGACTGATATTTATAGATAGTATAAAGTAAAAGAAAGAAAAAAAGATAACAGATAAGCAGTAAACCTCCGGATCTTATACTGACTGAGAAGGCGATACTTAAAGTAAGCAAAAGTACATCAGTGAGCTTTGATTTATTTTCGGCAAAGAGATAGCGAATCATGAAGAAAATCGCTGCGATATAACTCAGCGCAAAAGGGATATCTTTAAGGTTATTTTGGGAATGACCCAGAAAAGTGGGAGAGAGTGCGAACAGAAAAATCACTATTAATCCAGCGAAATACCCTGACAACCACACTGCAAAAAGCGCTGTAATCACTATTGTCAGCCAGCCGGCTACGGCGCATGATAAGTGGCGGAACAGAAATATATCATCAATATTAAACCACCGGATTAAAATAGTGACCAGATTATCAAGCGATTGTCCATAATATTTAAGGTGCGTATTTGGGGTATCCAAGGCCTCCGTATTTTTGCCGAATGAGGCGAAATAGTCATATACCTTAACTGATTGATCGTAGTGGAGATATTCATCGCCGGAAATGCCGGCATCCGCGCTTCCTTTTAACATAAAGAGCAGAAGAAAGCCGGAGAGGATAATAAAAATATATTTTAAATATTTGTTATTCATTATTTTACCTGATTCCCGCTGTAGAATTTCTTGACAAAATAGAGAGGCCTGTTTTGCGATTCCTTATAAATCCGGTAAACATATTCACCCACAATACCAAGCGAAACCAGCTGTATTGATCCGAGGAAATAAATACTCAATAAAGTTGAAGACCAGCCGACAAGGGCAAATCCAAATGTTTTGGCGATAAGTACATAAATTCCTGCACCCATGAATACGAGCGTTCCTGTTAGTCCCAGTATCAGACATAGTTTAATGGGAAAACGCGAAAATGAGAATATAGCATCAGCAGCAAGCAAAAAAAGCTTTGAGAGGCTCATTTTAGGGTCGCCCTCTGAACGCTCTTCTCTCACAAATTCAACGTATCCATTTTTAAATCCGATAAAGGATCGTAGTCCGGGAAGATAACGCACTTTTTCTTTCATTCTCAGCAGGGCATCGACTGCTTCGCGTTTCATCAATGAGAAATTACCGGTATTTTCCATTTTTCGGATAACCGAAATATTTTTAAAAAGCAGATGAAAAAGAAAAGTATAAAAATTTCGGGTGTTTTTTCCCTTTCTTCCACTCCTTTTACCACTGATAATGTCAAAATCTTCCTCTTTGATTTTTCGGTACATCTCCTCAAATAACTCAGGCGGATCCTGTAAGTCGCCATCCATCATGCCTACAACCTCTCCGGATGCATGTTCCAGTCCGGCAGTAAAAGCGACTTGATGACCGAAATTCTTTGAAAGCGATAATATTTTGATATTTTTATTTTTCTCCTGCCATTTTAGCAGAAATTGAAGGCTTTTGTCCTCGCTTCCATCATCCACAAATATGATTTCGTAATCTGAACAGAATGAATCCAAAGCTGAAACTGTTCGTTTTACCAGATCGTCAACTAAGCCTTGTTCATTGTAGATTGGGATTACGATTGAGAGCATAGTGGTTCAATTTTCAGTGTGCGATAATGAAGACATCGTTATTCAAATTTACAATAATTCGATCAGACCAGATGTTCTTTATAAATGGTTGCCCAAGGCTCTCTCATTATTCTTTTCAACATGCTATTAGCCAGATCATTATTGATGAATTCTTCTGTTTTTGGATTCCAGTCAAGGTCTTGCTTTAGCTTCATTGCGATATTTCCCAGATGGGACATTGTTATTGAACGGTGGCCAACTTCTGCAGGTGCGATGGTTTCCTTCCGCGATAACACACAATCGATAAAGTTGCGGAAATGATTTTCGCTTTTATAGAGATGAATTTCTGATGATCCGATAACGGTTTCTTTCAGATTTTCAGGGAAAACCTGATGATTTCCACGATTAGCCCTTGCCCATCCGCTTGTGCCGTGAAAGGTTACTCCGCTTTGAACGGTATTAGATATAATAAGTTTCACACCATTGGCATAAATACATTCGAAATAATATTCAGTTGCGGTATTCCATACCGGGTGCGCTGCCCATGTTGCTTTTGCGTTTTGAATTTTAACCGGGCCGGTATTTTCAGTATCCATTCCCCATTGAGCAATGTCAGGATGATGGCCACCCCAATCTGTTACCTGACCTCCTGAATAATCAAGCACCCATCTGAAGTTAACGTGTGTGCGCGCAGGACAATATGGTGCCTCGGGTGCAGGTCCAAGCCAGGTATTATAGTCGAATCCTTCAGGTACCGGCATGGCGTTTGTCAGGTGT
>CAYHDA010000105.1:0-13213 GCA_964355145.1 uncultured Mariniphaga sp. | reverse complement strand
TGTTTTTTAACAAATATAGTAACTGATGAAGGAAACTCCAAACTGCTTGTCCCTGATTTTATTTATTCTTGTAAAAAACCGGAGGATTCGTCAGCGAAGAATATATCAGCCAGATACCGGTAAGAATAAAGGGAATACTCAATATCTGTCCCATATTAAGTGCCATTCCGTTTTCAAAAGCTTCCTGATTCTCTTTGACAAATTCGATCAAAAAACGGGTAAAAAAGACACCAATAAAAAAGACGCCGGTAAGGAAACCTGTACGGTCTTTCAAATCCTTGATTTTATAATAAAAATACATCATCAGGCCGAATGTAATCAAATAGCAAAGTGCTTCATAAATCATTGTAGGATGCTTGGCTATTGTCTCATTATTCCGGTCGAAAATAAAACCCCATGGAAGGTTGGTGGCAACACCATAAATCTCTGAATTCATAAGGTTCCCGGTACGGATCATCGCTCCGACCAAAGCAACAGGAACCAGAAGACGGTCAAGCGTCCACAATACAGGACGTTTAGTTACTTTTTTAGAGAATATTATTACAGCCAATAGAATTCCAAAGGCACCACCATGACTTGCAAGACCTTGAAATCCAACGAATTTATACCCATCAGCCCCTTTTGCAATTGGAATAAATATTTCAATCAGGTGTTGTGAATAGTAGGCCCAGCCGTAAAATAACACATGCCCTAATCTGGCTCCGACAATTGTTGCAATAATCACATAGATAAAAAGCTTTTCAACCCATTCGGTATTAGACCTTTCCGCTTTAAACATTCGGGTCAGAATGGAAAATCCAAAAAGAAAGCCCATCGCAAACATTAATCCATACCAACGAACTGAGATCGGACCGAGACTAAAAAGCTCGGGACTTGCATTCCAGTGTATCGCCAAAAGTGTACTCATATCAGTTATCAATTATGAATTAGGAATTATCAATTAGGTCCGTCAGCTGACGAAAGGAATTATCAATTAGGAATTAGGTCCGTCAGATGACGGAAGGAATTATCAATTTGGAACAATGTTCGCTTAGTATACAAAAATATTTGTGTCTTCTTTGCGCTTACCTTCATATTTTTCGTAATTAAATTATTGAATTTCAACATAAAAGATACAAAAATCCTCCATAAAGACCACTGATTGAACAGTATCAAAATCCATGACCCGATGACCTTAAATTCGTAATTCCTAATTCTTAATTCCTAATTAATAATGTTAGTCTGTCAGACCGTGACCGTGACAGTTTTTGAATTTCTTACCGCTACCGCAGGGACACGGCTCATTTCTCCCTACTTTTGGAGTGTGACGTACCTGCTGAATGTGTTTTTCTTCTGTTTTTTCCGGTGTACTGCTTCCTGAAGCATCACTCTTCTCTTCGCGGTACTTCGATCGGTCAGTCTGACGACGGGCTGCAGGCGCTTCACGAACCTGATCGGCATCACTAATAGGAATTTGTCCTTTCATAAGTGTTGATACAACTCCCTTATTGACCCGTTCCATCATCGCCTTGAACAGGTTGAAGGATTCGAGTTTATAGATCAGCAGAGGATCTTTCTGTTCGTATGAAGCATTCTGTACTGAAGTACGCAACTCATCAAGCTCGCGGAGGTTTTCTTTCCAGTGCTCGTCGATAGTTGCCAGAATAACCTGTTTCTCATACGACTTCACAAGGTCCAAACCCTGAGTCTTATACGCCTTTTCCAGATTAGTAACAATATTAAACAGCCGGATACCATCCGTTATTGGGACGACAATATTATTGTAGATATGTGACTTTGTTTCATAAACATTTTTAATAACCGGCAAAGCCTGTTTAGAGATTGCCTGTGACCGCCGGGTAAAATTGGCAATAGCCTCATGGTAAACCTTGTCGCTGATCTCTTCAGGTTTCATATCACCAAATTCATCTTCAGCAACAGGAGAATCAAGTGATAAGGAGCGAATCAGATCGAGCCTGAAATCTTCGAAGCCCTCTCTGCCATTGGGTTGATGCTCATTGGTAATGGTATCACTCATATCGAAGATCATATTCAGAATATCAACATCGATACGTTCACCAAACAAAGCGTGACGTCGTTTTTTATAAATCACTTCGCGCTGAGAATTCATCACATCGTCGTATTCCAACAAACGTTTACGAATTCCGAAGTTATTTTCTTCTACTTTCTTCTGAGCCCGTTCGATCGATTTCGATATCATCGAGTGTTGAATCACCTCGCCATCTTTCAGTCCAAGCTTATCCATGATCCGTACAATTCTGTCAGAAGAGAAAAGCCGCATCAGATCATCCTCCAGGGAAACGAAGAACTGTGAGGAACCCGGATCACCCTGACGACCTGAACGTCCGCGTAACTGGCGGTCGACACGGCGGGATTCATGCCTTTCGGTTCCAATAATTGCCAGACCACCCAACTCACGTGTTTCCGGAGTCAATTTAATATCGGTACCACGACCGGCCATGTTCGTCGCGATGGTCACCATTCCCAATTTACCAGCTTCTGCAACGATATCGGCCTCGCGCTGATGGAGTTTAGCATTCAGTACCTGATGTTTTATTCCACGCATTTGCAACATCCGGCTCAATAATTCAGATATCTCAACAGAAGTGGTACCCACAAGCATTGGCTGCCCTTTCTTATTCAGCCTTACAATCTCGTCGATGATTGCGTTGTATTTTTCCTTTTTGGTTTTGTATACATAATCCTCAAAATCCTTTCTGATTACAGGTTGATTAGTAGGAATTACGACAACCTCGAGTTTATAGATATCCCATAGTTCTCCTGCCTCAGTCTCAGCAGTACCGGTCATCCCCGAAAGTTTATGGTACATGCGGAAATAATTCTGAAGTGTGATCGTTGCAAAAGTCTGTGTCGCATCCTCTACTTTTACACGTTCTTTGGCTTCAATAGCCTGATGCAGACCGTCGGAGTAACGTCGTCCCTCCATTATACGACCGGTTTGTTCATCAACGATTTTAACTTTACCGTCGATAAGCACATATTCAACATCCTTTTCGAACATTGTATATGCTTTTAATAGCTGATTTACAGTATGTACGCGTTCTTATTTGACCGCGAAATTCTGCAAAAGAATATCTTTTTGTTCAAGCCTTTCTGTATCAGAAAGGGATTTGCTGTTTTGTATATCTGCAATTTCAGCACCAACATCGGGGAGAACGAAGAAACCGTTATCTTCGTTATCCTGCGAAAGAACCTCTATCCCATTGTCAGTCAGCTCAATTGAATTCAATTTCTCTTCAATCACAAAAAAGAGAGGGTCGGTAGCAAGATACATGTGTTTATTATTATCCTGCATATAGTAGTTCTCAATCTTGAGCATCTTGGATTTATTTCCCTCTTCACTCATAAACCGGATCAGCGGTTTATGCTTGGGAAGTCCTTTATAGGCACGAAAAAGTGCAAGCGCTCCGTCTTCTGACTCTTTGCTGTTGGATGAACCGATTTTTCGTTTGGCTTCGACAAGATATTGGCCTACCAGATCGCGTTGTGCTTTCACCAGTCGTTCAACAGGCGCCTTAAGTTCATCAAACAATTGATTCTCACCCTTGGGAATAGGTCCTGAAATTATCAGTGGCGTCCGCGCATCATCAATCAACACAGAATCGACCTCATCGACAATGGCATAATGGTGTTTCCGTTGAACCAGATCAGCCGGACTAACAGCCATATTGTCGCGCAGGTAATCGAAACCAAATTCGTTATTCGTACCAAATGTAATATCTGCATCATAAGCCTTTCGTCTTTCGGTTGAATTAGGCTGATGCTTATCAATACAATCAACAGACAAGCCATGAAACTGATAAATAGGACCCATCCATTCGGAATCTCGTTTAGCAAGATAATCGTTCACTGTTACCAGATGAACTCCGCGTCCTGCAAGCGAATTCAGGAATACAGGAAGAGTAGCAACAAGTGTTTTTCCTTCACCGGTGCCCATCTCCGAAATCTTTCCGCTATGCAATACTATACCACCAATAAGCTGAAC
This sequence comes from uncultured Mariniphaga sp., assembly GCA_964355145.1. Lineage (GTDB taxonomy): Bacteria > Bacteroidota > Bacteroidia > Bacteroidales > Prolixibacteraceae > JAAFHB01. Next base: position 9,207 of record CAYHDA010000105.1, on the reverse strand, counting down.
ATCATAGTGTAACATATTCCATTTCTGCAATGAACCACCGGCAATCCATTCATTTTTATAGATCGCCGTATCGCCGTCAATTTCTACAAAATCCTTGGTAATCGATAGATCGCGGTCGAAATCAGATGCAGTAACGACAATCGTCTCATTCTGCATAAAACGACGTGCAGTATCCTTTATAATAGAAAATGCGGTAGGCAGAACTTCATTGAGGATCTCTTCAATTTTTTTCAAAATGATCTCCTCCAGTTTGTCCACTCTGTCATAAATCTTTTCACCCTCTTCAATAGGGAGCTCACCACTCTCTGCCTGCTCTTTAAGTGTTGCTATTTCATCCTCTTCAGGCTTGATATAATCACGAATTTTGAGTTTTAACAGAACAGACTCAGCTCGAAGTTCATCGTTGGTAAGTGCCGGAAACCTTAGATATTCCTGCCTGATCAGTTCTAATACAGGCATTACCTCTTTTATATCTTTTTGAGATTTATTTCCAAAAAAGCTTGAAAGTACTTTTAAAAAGAATGACATTACTTTATATTGTAGGATTAATAGCTAAAAAACATTCAGCTACAAATGTAACCACAAAAGTTGAAAGTACCGAAATCTTTTTAGCGAATGATGAATGATTGCCCTTGAATTATGACAGTATAAGTATTAAGATTCATCATAAAAAAAAGAGCAGACGGTTTGCCTGCTCTTTTTAAGATTTTCTCATCCTCAATTCCGGAGGAGCTAACGTAACTTTAGGTATCCGGGCTGTCCCGGGTTAATAACAATCGGACTTTCTTCAATGATTCAAGCCTTCGATGCAGCAAATGGATTAACAAATACACGGGTTTTCATCTCCCTGTCCATCATTAACAGCCCCTGTCCTTCTCCTTTAATCAATTTAAGATTATTAAGAATTTGCTCAACATTGGCCTCTTCTTCAACTTGCTCATCAACAAACCATTGGAGGAAACTTTTAGTTGCATGGTCACTTTCCTGAATTGAAATATCCATCAATCTGTTAATCAAGCTTGTAACCATTTGTTCGTGAACCAAAGTTTCTTCAAAAACATTAATAACTCCTGAAAAATCAACCTGAACATCTTTAATTGGCGATAATTGAACCCTTCCTCCTCGTTCATTTACATAATCAAAGAACCGGGTGGCATGAGCAAGTTCCTCCTGATATTGCACACGCATCCAATTGGCATAACCTGCAAGTCCGGCAGCCTGAAAATAGGCAGACATTGATAAATAAAGGTAGGCGGATTGGAATTCCGCATTGATTTGCTCATTCAGGGCTTCCTCTACTGCTTTTTTAATCATAGCTTTGTCGTTTTAGAAATCATTAATCCTTAATAATCAAATATTTACAAAACAATAACTCACTCAAACTGCACCTTTTTAATTACCCATTCTGATATTCATCAGTTTAACCAATTCAGTCATAAACTGCTCGGTCGTCAAATAATTTTCAGGTTTTAAATCGTTGCCATAAATTGAAAGGGCAAGATCTTTGGTCATTTTCCCATCCTCTACTGTGTCGATACAAACTTTTTCAAGCAATAGCGAAAAATCAATCAAAGGCTGGTTATTGTCCAGTTTACCACGGAAGGCAAGACCACGGGTCCATGCAAATATTGATGCAATAGGATTTGTTGAAGTTGGTCTTCCCTTCTGGTACTCTCTGTAATGGCGGGTAACCGTACCATGTGCGGCTTCTGCTTCGATTACATTTCCATCCGGAGTCATTAATACAGAAGTCATTAAGCCAAGTGATCCAAATCCCTGAGCAACGGTGTCCGACTGAACATCGCCGTCGTAATTTTTACATGCCCAGATAAAGTTTCCATTCCATTTCAATGCAGAGGCAACCATATCATCGATCAGACGGTGCTCGTAAATAATGCCGGCTTCGATAAATTGTTCTTTATAAACATTGATAAAAATTTCTTCAAAAATATCTTTAAAAAAGCCGTCGTACTTTTTCAAAATCGTGTTTTTTGTAGAGAGGTATAGCGGCCATTTTTTGGTGAGCGCCATCTTAAAGCAACTGTGTGCAAAACCCCGGATAGAATCTTCAGTATTGTACATCGAGAGTGCGACTCCGGGACCATCGAAATGGTAAACTTCATGTGGCTGTGCGCCGGAACCATCATCGGGAGTGAAGGTCATGGTCAGTTTTCCCGGACGGTCAACTACGATATCGGTTGCACGGTACTGATCGCCAAAAGCATGACGGCCAATAACGATTGGTGCTGTCCACTGTGGAATAAGTCTTGGTACATTCTTTACAACAATCGGCTCACGAAAAATTGTTCCATCCAGAATATTCCGGATAGTTCCGTTTGGCGATTTGTACATTTTCTTCAAGCCAAATTCAATCATACGGGCTTCGTCAGGAGTGATGGTAGCACATTTAATGCCAACCTTATACTTTTTTATCGCATAGGCTGCATCAACAGTCACCTGATCATCGGTTGCATCGCGATACTCAATTCCAAGATCATAGTATTTAATGTCGATATCCAGAAAAGGCAAAATCAGTTCTTCTCTGATCATTTTCCAGATGATACGTGTCATTTCATCCCCGTCGAGTTCCACCACGGGATTCAGTACTTTAATTTTTTGCATTTAAAAGAATTTATATTATAAATTATGAACCATCAATGTATTAATCATGATTGCAATACTGTATTTATTCCATTTTTATTTTGAAAGTGCAAAATTAATAACTTGAATTTAAGAATGCTCAAAATCAAGACCAAATTTTGACTTTAATGTTGCAAGTGCAGGATATTTATCAACAAGCGAGTCCCATCGTTCAGCTTCTGTATAAGGAATCTTTGGACGTTCTCCGTTCTCAACAGTTACAGTAAAACCAATCTCAATAGATTGATTACCGAATCGCTGACGCAAATATTCAAGCAATTCCGGTTTAAGTTCGTTTGTAAGCCGGGTAAACTGCAAATCAGTATCCAATTCGTATTCGATATGGCATTTGTTGGTCAAGACAGGTTCACGCGTGCTGAGTGCCGATTTTAATTGCGGAGCATCGACCCTTCCAACGAAAAATTTCCAGGCCTCCAAAAGCTCTTGTTGTGAAAATGGGCTGATATTATCACTTTGGGCTGGTTGATCTTTCTCGGTCTCTGCCATTGCAGCCTTTTCTGGATGCCTGGGCTCTTCCCTTAAAGCGTCCATGATGGAAGGTGTTGAAAAAGCGCCGCGGGGAGCAATCTTTCGCGATACAGGGCGTTCAGTTACTGCTTCAACAGCGGCGATTCTGTCAGGTGGATTAACCTTTGCAGCATTTATTGTGCTTGAATGAATTACGTTTTTACCTGGATCAATTTCTGAAAAAATTGGCAAAAGCGAAAGAGTCGCTAAGGCGTCGTCAATTGTTTTTTTTTTAATAATTCTTCAAGCTGATCAATCCGGACCAATGTCAGCTCAACCAGAAAACGCTGGTTTGATGACAGTTTATACTGGATATCACACTCCGAAGCCAATTGAAGTGCACCAATCAAAAAATTGGTCTGGCAAGCTGCCGCCTGTTTTTTATATCTTTCGCGTATCTCACCTCCGACTTCGAGCAGTTGGATTGTTACCGCATCTTTACAGATTAAGAGATCCCTGAAATGCTGGCCAAGTCCCATAATAAAATGATGAGAATTGAATCCTTTATCCAATATCTCGCTGAATATCATTAAAGTACCCGGTACATCCCCTTTTTGAAAACAATCGGTCAACTTAAAATAATAGTCGTAATCAAGTACATTTAAATTGGCTATCGTATCTTTATAAGTAACATTCGCGCCACAGAAACTGACTACCTGATCGAAAATGGAAAGGGCATCACGCATAGCCCCATCAGCCTTCTGAGCGATAACATTCAGTGCTTCAGGCTCAGCTTTAATATTTTCTTTCCGGGCAACTTCCTGCAGGTATTTCTCAATATCGGGGATAGCGATCCGGTTAAAATCATAGATCTGACAACGCGATAAAATGGTTGGTAATATCTTATGCTTTTCGGTTGTGGCAAGAATAAAAATCGCATGTGCAGGTGGTTCCTCCAATGTTTTCAAAAAAGCATTGAAAGCTGACTGAGACAACATGTGAACCTCATCGATGATATAAACGCTGTATTTCCCAATCTGGGGAGGGATTCTCACCTTGTCAACCAACGAACGAATGTCATCCACTGAATTATTGGATGCTGCATCCAACTCGTGAATATTATAAGATCGGTTTTCACCAAATGATAAACATGACTCGCACTGATTGCATGGCTCGGTATCAGTACCGATATTGAGACAGTTGATTGTTTTTGCAAAAATGCGGGCGGAAGTGGTTTTGCCTACACCTCTGGGACCACAAAAAAGGTAAGCATGAGCAAGATGATTACTTCGGATGGCATTTTTTAATGTCGAAGTAATTGAAGGCTGACCGACAACCGAGGAGAAGGTATCGGGGCGATATTTTCGTGCTGAGACAACGTAGTTTTCCATAGAATTCACCAGGGGTATTTGGAAGCCAAAGATAGAATTTTTTGAAAACAGATCAACCTGTCGCCACAAGAAGTTATCAACGAAATTGAAGCTGCAAGAACATTTTAGATGTTCAGCCGTTATATCAGCATTATTAAGTAGTGAAGGGCTGGTTAAGAAAACGATAATAAACAAAAGTATCGCGATTAATTTTTCCCGACAGTTATTAATACGTCGGACAATCTTGATTTGAAATATCCGGGATACAAATTTTAATTAACATTATTAACCTTAAAAATGAAAAATACCCTTTTAGTTGCACTGATTTTAATTACCAATTTCGTCAGTGCACAAACCTTTTCAAAATATATTGACAAAACACAAACCGATGGCCGAGGGTTTGCTTACAATATTACCGTTAGAATTTCTTTAGTTAGAATGGCAGCCAGACCTACCATCAATTCGGCGGGTAATGAAACAGAATATACTATAACCTTAGTAAAGGCTGAAATTGATAAGAATAAAGGTTATTATAATTATGGGAAATATTATAATTGCACTCAGCTTCAAGGCATTTGCAATATACAATCCTATGAAAATATTCAATTACAACTGACCTATAACTGCCAAGGCAAAGAGTTAAAATCCAGTATGGCAACTTTTCATACTATTGGTGAACAGCAAACTACATCACTCGCGGTTAATTCTGTTGGAGGTTCAGCGTGTTTTGCCCCTACTGCTTCAGGCATTGGCGATGTAATTATCAATACGAATAACGAAGTCCTGACTGCAATTGAAACATTAATTCAGACATTAAATAGTGGAAATTCCAATCCTGGTTCGGGAAGCAATACCAATCCTGTACAATCTCAAGCTAAAGGGCTGCCAGCAAATACTTCGGGAAATAGCTTTTCAGCTCAAACACAGACAGAAGGATCCGGTAATTTTAAAAGCAACGCTGCTGGCTATTCCGGCACATCCAATAATCCAAATAGTGCTTCGAATACAAAATCAAACAATGCAGGCTCAATAACCAATATGTCGAATTATGTGGGAATTGAAGGTTCTAAAGAATCAATCCAGGTCTTTCAGCAAAATGGAGCGTATTATGTGAAAACCCAAAATGGCACGGTATCACCCACTACAAAACAGTATTTCGACCAGGTATCTTCAATAGGTTCAAAAAATGCAGAAATAAAAGCGAATCTGGAGAAAACCTTAAACACTCCTGTTTCAAATTATAATAGTGAAACAAATACTTACAGTAATCCTTTACCAAGTTACAATAACAATTCCGCACAGAAAAGCGGTTTTGAAAAAGGATATGAAACAGGACAGCAAATTGCTGATGTGGCAACACCATTGGTTCTTGGGGTAGTTGACTTATGGCGATCCGGCAGGATCAAAAAAAATGAGAGTACTAATAATGCTATTGAAGAACATAAAAGAAGACAAGGCCGATTTTGGGATGATTGTTTTGAAAGAAGCAGCATCCTTAAAACTTGGCAAGGGTTTAATGATTACGTAGTTAAGCAAATTCCATATTTATTGGCTCAGCCCTCTCCGACCTGGGAAACGCTCTTAGGTTCTCCAAAATATGCAGCTGTTTTTGGTAAAGACTTAGCATATATAGCCCAAAATTGCAAGCCTAAAGTTTGGGGGAAAAACAAAATAACAAAAGACGTATCGAGCGGAGAAATGTCTATGTATACTTGCGGAACAGATTTTCTTAAAGATTTTTATGGAGCCTACTCCGACATTGATTATCCATTTAACTATTATTTGGATAACGTCCCTTTAAAAGATTACACTTGTTATTTCATTTTTGATGAAAATAATATTGTCATTGGAATTAAAATTGAAATCGACACCTACTACAGTACGCTTAATTACAATGCGCTCTCTGTAGATAAATATATCCAGGATATTAAAAATAAAATCGGGAATAACTATATCCCAATCAATGGGAATACTTTTCTACTAAAAGATAAATTAATAATATTCAACTATGATGATATTGTGATGTACGACATGAATTATTTTTATGATAAGATACGGTTTAATTTCCCAAATGATTATTTAAATATTGAAAAATTATCCAATGGACAATTTAAATTAAACTCAGCTGGAATTCGATTTAAAAGAGCTGTTGAGTCTGGGGCTCTTCAGAGTAAAAAATTACAAACCGGCAGTATAGCACATTGGATGAAAGACAAAATATATGAATCTTACGTTATTTCAGAAAAAGGGATAATAGTTGATAGAGTAACACCGGGAAGTATTGCAGATAAGGCAGGATTGAAAGATGACGATATCATAACAGAACTTCGCGGAGAAAAAGTAATTATGCCTTATATGTTTCAATTAATGATGTTGGGTTATGCTCGTGAAGGGCAACTGAACGTTTCCTATTTAAGAGACGGGCAGGAATTTAAAACAGTTTTCGTGTATTAAAAAACAAGCAGACTATGTGAGCAGCGCATACAATTTATGTCATTGCCAGAAAAATTTAGACAGACAAGAAAACCAATCTGTCACCGCAGTTAATTTCAAACCTTTAAAACAGTATGCAATGAGAAAATTATTTTTTGTAAATCTATTGATGTTGATCGTTTTAGGTGCAATGGCCCAGCCAAAAACACTTTACGATTTTAAAGCCACCACAATTGATGGAAAGGCTTTCGATCTCTCCTCCTTAAAAGGGAAAAAAGTTCTGGTAGTCAATACGGCTTCGAAATGCGGTCTGACACCTCAGTATGATACACTTCAAAAGCTGTACGACACTTACAAAGACCGAAACTTCGTAATTATTGGTTTTCCTGCCAACAATTTCATGGGCCAGGAACCCGGAACAAATGCGGAAATCAAAGAATTCTGCACGCTGAAACATGGCGTCACTTTTCCAATGATGGCAAAAATTTCCGTTAAGGGTGACGATATTGATCCTTTGTACAAATGGCTGACATCAAAATCACTGAATGGCGTTGTTGATGCGGAGGTGCAATGGAATTTTCAAAAATTCATGATCGATGAAAAAGGCAATGTTGTCAGCTTTGCTGCACCGAGGGAAAAACCGGACTCCGAAAAAATCACAAGCTGGATTGAAGGGAAGCAAAAATAATGATCAATGGACAATGGGTAGATTAAACATTTCCGGAAAAAAAGATTCATAAAAAAATCGTAACTTGCATCAGATACAGGGGGAAATTTAAAAATTGGTGCCATGCGATTAATAGGAAATGTGATCTGGTTGATTTGTGGCGGTTTATTAAGCTGTCTTGGATATCTGTGGGGAGGATTTTTATTGTGCCTGACCGTCATCGGAATTCCATGGGGATTACAAGCCATGAAAATCGGCATCGCTCATCTGGCACCCTTTGGGCGAAATATCGTTTCCACAGGTGGTTCAATTCCTGTAATTTCTTTTGTCCTTAACCTGATTTGGATCATCTTTGCCGGATTATGGATCGCACTTGCCGAGTTGATTTTCGGATTATTGCTTTGCATTACCATTATTGGCATACCATTTGGTTTACAGCACTTTAAGTTAATGAGGCTGGCCCTTTATCCCTTTGGTTATGATCTTAAATAATGTAACTACCTGATAATCAGGTAGTTACATTATTTGTTTTTGAATACCAAAAATTCAGATTTCAATAAATATCCAGGTAATTATTTGGCAATAAAACCTGAATGGGTGGGATATTTCAACTCTTAATTATTCAGGTTTGCAGGTACTGTAAAATAAAATGTGCTGCCATTACCTTCCTGGCTCTCCACCCATAATTCTCCTCCGTTCATTTTGATAAAATCTTTACAGAGAATTAATCCCATTCCGGTGCTGTATTCTCCTTCAGTACCTTCGCGTTTCGTATTGACATTGAGATTAAAAATATTCGCGATCATATTTTTGTTCATCCCAATACCCGTATCTCTGACTGAGACTTCAATCATATTATGGGCAATTGATTTAGCTGAAACTGTGATGCGCCCTCCGGGGTAAGTAAATTTAACTGCATTCATCGCTAAATTCCGGACAGTACCCTCAAACATATTCCCATCGGCATAAGCGATCAGGTTGTCACTGATTTCATAATTTATTGTAATTCGTTTCTTACTGGCTGCGTCTACAGCCAGAACTAAACTTTCAGCAATTTTCTGCCGTAAGAAAAAAGAGGAAGGATTTATATTCACTAAACCCCGCTGCATACGCGACCACTCTAGAAGATTACCAAGCAAATGATAAATATTGGCAGCAGATTTTTTCATTAAAAATGCCATTTGCTGAATCTCATCGGATGAAAATCCAGGTAAACCTTCGGCCATTAATTCAGTTAATCCTAAAAAACCACTGAAAGGCCCTCTTAAATCATGAGCGATGATAGAGAAAAATTTATCCTTCTCCGCATTAGCTGCCTGAAGTTCCTGGTTTTTAACTTTAAGTTCTTCTTCACGTCTTGCCTTCTCTTCATTTTGCCGGAGCAGTTCATTATTTAATTTTGCAATTTCCATCATCGAATTATTATGCTCGGTAATGTCAAAAGCAGATATAAAACATTTATTTTTATCCTGGGCGGCAATCCCTGTGAGGTAAACGTCAGTGGTAGAGCTGCCGGAAACCAGTAAAATTATCTCACAATTTGCTTTTTCTTTTCCACTAAAAATGTCTTCCATGAATTTTTTAAAGATGGCCCGGGTTCCTATCGAAATAAAAAAATCAAATCTGTTG
>CAYHDA010000104.1:0-13248 GCA_964355145.1 uncultured Mariniphaga sp. | reverse complement strand
AATTAAATCCGTTGCGGATATGACGTTCACGAACTTGTTTTTCAAAATATACCGCTTTCTCTTCAAGGGTCATTTGCTTAAAGCAGATTTGGCCTAAACCCTTGTCTGTAAGTATTAATACTGAATTTTCAGGACCTTCGGAGATGAATTTTACCTGATCACCCGGCAACCAGCGTTCGCCATTGTAATAATTATATTTACCATCTTCGCGCAGCATATATGCGCCTAAGGCAGTGCCGAACCATACCTGCCCTTTGATATTCGTTACACAGTTAATTGTTGTACAAGGTACCTTCCGGTGGATAGCACCAATTTGTTTTCCGGTAGTATTATCTACTTCAAGGTATCCGTCCGATGTTCCGATAATAGTTTTGGCTCCTTTATCAGTCAGGTCGAAAGCGGTAAAACCGGAACCTTCAAAAACAGTTGTAAGTTTTTTTTCCCTTGGCGAAAAGGAGCTTAACGATTTAGTTCCCAATATCCAAAATGTTCCCTTATCAGCAGCATATCTGACACTAATGACAGGATCAACAGTTTTTCCGGACCATAATTCCTTTGAATCTTTGACACATTTTAAAGAAGTACCATCAGAGACAAGCGAAGTAAAGTCGGGCGAAACCGAAAATAATCCGGCATCAGGAGTTTCGTGTTTCGAAAACAGGCTTCCCGCCCAGGCGTTGCTGAGTACTGCTACCTTATCGAGGTAGATAAACTGATGATTCAGCACATCCATGTTTGAAATTTTCTTATCTCCAAGCGGGCGGTACGAACCGTCGGGTACGAGTGTTCCGGGATAAAGAAATGCTCCTGCATTGGGTTTCAATAATCCCTCGGATGATAAAATCTGAATTACCCCATTTCGGTCAGAAAAGGCCTTTTGCAATTCAGAACCCTTGGAACTAATGTAATATTTAATACTGTAGTCCTGAGTAAACGGGACATCTTTAAAGACGGGTTTTGATGTTTTTATTGTCTCTGCCAGTAGAGAGTTAACAAATAAAACAGCGAAAAGGGGTACAAACAGGGTGAATTTTTTCATATTGATTTCCAGTGATCTTTAACAAAAGAAGGGTGCTGTCGAAAAATCAACAGCACCCTTTTTATTTCTATTCTTGTAATCTAAACAGGATTATTGCAATAACCACATTTTAGAGAATTCATCATCAGTAGCAGGAACCAAAGTTGCGACCCCTGCTTTGTAAGCTGCAACGTTTTGTCCTAGCTCATTTCCCGGGTAACGGTAACGATTTGGGAAAGTATAAGTGCTTAGCAGACCTTGAGAGAAAATATTAGGCAATCTTGTTCTACGAAGATCAAGATAAGCTTCAGAAGCAACAGTAAAGAGTGCAATCCATTTCTGCTCAGCGATTTTAGCAAGTTTACCTGGGTTGTCACCTGGTAAAGCAATGCTGGACTGTGCCAAATAAGTTGAGATTGCAGCATCGGCAACTCCCCAACGTTTCATTGAAGCGGTGATACCGGCTCTGTAGTAAGTGTCAGCACTTCCGGAAACAAATCCTTTTACGGCAGCTTCGGCAAGGATAAACTGAACTTCGTCTTTGTTCATAATCTGAGCTTTCAGTAACGAATGGGCATTTTGCTGGAATAATTTAGAGTACTTTGAAACCTTGAAGTTTCCATAAGCACCACCTAAAGCTGTATTCCAGTGACCGTTGCCATTTTTAAAGTCGCCCATCATACCAGCGATAAAACCAGCGTAAAGAACATCTTTATCCAAAATATTTGGAACCTGAGCAGCCATTACCGAATTGGTTAAATCGAGGTATTCCCATGTTGAAGTATATGTAAATCCATTGGCGTCAGTTGTAGAAACAACTGTACCATTTAAAGCAGGATTTACTGTCCATGGATTTTCGACAGGTGCGAACCACACTTTTTCACGTGGATCGTTTAACAATGTCATCTTGTCAACCAAAGTTTTGCTTGGTCTTCTTCTTTCGAATTCACCACCATTACCCCAGTTATTTGAACCACCAACCCAAGAGTTAACGGCACTTGTTCCAACATAAGCAATAGAAGCATTCATGTCTGCAGCATCCGATAATAAAGGTAATGCAGCAGTAGCAGCTATTTGGGCGCCTGCATCAGATAATTTAGCAGAAGCACGCATCAACAACCTTAATTTCAAAGAGTTGGTGAATTTTTGCCATTGAACTTTATTCCCCCCAAACATGAGGTCATAGGTTGGGCTCACTACATCTGTCCCGGCGGTAATGCCGGCGGTAATGTTGGCACTTGCAGCTGCAAGCTCTTTCAACAGACCGGCATAGATAGCAGATTGTTTGTCATAAACAGGATATAAGATACCTTCGCGGCCTTTTAAAGCCTCGCTGTAATATACATCACCATAGAAATCTGTCATGAATGAGAACAGTAAAACTCTGAACGTGGTAAAAATACCAACATGTGTCTTTGAACCTCTTGATTCAGCCAGTTTAATGGAAGCATCAACTAATTTCAAAATATCCATGGCAGTGTACATATCAGTTGGAAGTGATTTAAATCCCTGATAAGTATTGTCACCCCCCTGATAATTACGTTCGCAGTATTGAACCGCACCCGGAAGTTTGGATACTCCGAAGCCCATATCCTGATAAAAAAGACTGGTCTTCTTAATAATAGACGATAACAGATAAGGGTCGTTTAAAGACTCTACCGCATTTTTTTGCTGAAGCGCATCGTATTGACGCAAATCATCCTTACTACAGGAAACAATTCCTATGAGTAAAAAAAGTGCTAACGCTTTTGTTAGAAATGATTTCATATTATTTATATTTTTTTATAATGAAAGTCAACTGTTAAAAATCAAAACCAAGTTTGAATCCAATAGAGCGGACACTAGGTAATGTTGCCCTAAGAATACCCTGATTTACACCGACTCCGGAGAATGCAGATTCGGGATCTTCGTTACGGCCTGAGGCATTCCATTGAAGAAGGTTTCTTCCAATCAATGAGATATTTACATTATTGACCTTAAGTTTGCTGGTAACACTATTTGGAAGTGAGTAGGTCAGCGAAACTTCTCTTAATTTGAAGTTAGTCGCATCGTAAACTCTGGTAGATGTGAAATTCCAGATAACATCACCATAACTGTTGTAAGGGAACTGATAGAATGTATTTTTCAGATCGGCACCGTTGACAATATAGTCTGCATCGGTTGGAGTACCGCCTGCAAAATCAGGATTCAAGAACACCCCTTTTGCATAACTGGCATCGTTAACCTGATTTGTGCGCTGTCCATCATTGTTGGCATTAATGTTTTCATAGATACTTGAACCTGCAGCAGGCCAAGGCATACCACCAAGTGAAGCATTACGACCACCCATCCACCAAGGGTTGTTCGGACCTGAGCTTAAAGTTGTAACAGCCCTACCGTTGGATTCCATATACTGCTGATTAACAGATACATACTTGCCGCCTTTACGGAAACTGCTCACAATATTTAAAGATAATCTTTTGTATTTCAAAGTGGTATTAAAACCAAGAATGAAATCCGGATTGTAATTACCTAATTGAGCACGATCCTTTTCGTTTGATGATTTTTGGAATTCACCACCATCACCGTCAAGAAGAGGCTGACCGGCGTATTTTCCGGTTTTCACCCTTAAGATTGGGTTTTCCTCGTAGATATTTCCGATCTCTTCGCCTTCAGCAATTTTAACTTTGGTCTTACCATCATAAGAACCAAAGATATAACCGGCAGGAGCAAATTTAGGAGATAAACGGAGGATATGGGCTTTGTAATGCGTGAAAGTTGTTGTAATATCCCAGTTCCAGTCTTTTGTCCGGACAGGATTTAAAGTCAATCCCCACTCATAACCTTCATTACGCACGTCACCTACGTTAGTAGTCATTCCTGTAAAACCGGTTCCCTGAACTACTGGAATGCTACCCAGCTGATTGTTCTGATCTTTGCGGAAGTAAGTGAAATCTAACTGAACACGTTTGTTTAACATCCAAAGGTCAATACCTGCTTCTTTAGTTATTGATGCCATTGGTTTGATATCAGGATCAACCAGAGTAGCATTGATATTGGCAGTCTTTACTGTACCGGACCAGTCTGGTGCATCAAAACTATAAGTATCAATCGGACGTTGTTTTGTAAGACCGTTACCCACATTTGCCAAACCTAAACGTACTTTCAGCAAATTAATAGACTCAGGTAATTTAAAGGTTTCGGAAGCGATCCAAGCCAAAGAAACAGATGGATAGAAATAATTGATCTGCTCCTCTTTCAAGTTTCCTTTCCAGTCATTACGACCGGTTACACCTAAAAAGAGTTGTTTGTTCCAAGCCACATCTGCAGTACCATATGCACTGTAAGAAGGACCTGCTCCCCAGCCATAACCGGCTGTCAAACGACCTGGGAATACATTGGCCATTGAGAATAATCCCGGAACAGAAAGTGAACCGGCAGTAATAGCGTAAACATTTGAATTGCTGTAAGCATAGTTCACACCACCAACAGCAGTGATATCGAATTTACCCAATGATTTATTATAGGAAAGGATAGCATCAGAGTTAAAACTTAAACTCTTATCCAGAGTAGTCTGGAACATACCATCGCCGCTTGCGCCACGGTTACCCATTGCCTGTTGGCCAAAGGACTGACGGTACTCATAGTTTTCAACTACATTCTCCATTCCCGAACGCAATACAAATGCAAACTCTTTGTTGATCTGATAATCCAGCTGTAATTTACCAAAGAAATTGTCGCGGGTAAAGCGGTTGATCTTTTCGTAAGTTGTCCACCATGGGTTATTTTCAGCTTTATCAATTCCATTGTCCTTCTGAATGGCGCCGTTCATTTGAATTCCGTCAAATCCGGTCATCCAGTAATTTCTCATATCGGCCAACGGCTGAAGGTTGGTTGGGAAATTGAATAAAAGGCTGTTCAATACGCTGTTAGATCCAACAACATTCGCTTTATTCGGAGAATAAGTACGTGTATAATTGGCATTAGCCGAGATCTTAACTTTATCGGTCAGTTTATATTCCGAAGCAATCGTGAACGATTTCTGATTTGTTTTGGTATTTGGCATCATTCCGTTGTTGCCCATATTGCTGAGCGAAAGGCGGAAAGAACCTTTGTCATAATTACCATTCACATTCACGTTGGTGGTTACCGTGCTTCCTGTGTTCAGGTATTCTTTCATCCTGTTTTCTTTGGAGGATTTCATCGGACCATTGTCCCATTTCTGAGTTTTGGTATTCCAGAAGTCACCGGTAAAAGATCCGTCAAGTGCAGGACCCCAGGTATCGGTATTGTCATATTGCCATTCGTAGGTACGTTCGCCCTGTCCAAATAGTTGCTGCTCTTCCATAAACTGGTAAGGAGAATCCATCGTAGCAGCAGTAGAGAACGAAACGCCGATTCCTTTTTTGCCACCTTTACCCGATTTGGTTGTGATCATCACAACACCATTACCTCCGTCAGAACCGTATAATGCACCTGCACTACCGCCTTTCAAAATAGTAATATTTTCAATGTCTTCAGGGTTTAACTGAGAAAGAATATTTCCAAAGTCAACACCATTCTTTTGAGTAAATGTCTGGTTACCTACCGGAATTCCATCAATTACATATAAAGGCTGTCCCTTTACAGTTACATTGGCGTCACCTGCTGAAGGCAAAGCTGTAGTACCACGGATATTCACCAATACAGAAGAAGTAGGATCACTACTCAAACTGGTTAATACAACTCCACTCACTTTACCATCCAAAGATTTCATAAGGTTAGTGTTACCACCTTTTACCAAATCATCGGATTTTACTTCACTGACAGAATAAGCAAGCGATTTCTTCGCTTTTGTGATACCCATCGCTGTTACCACTACCTCGTCAACACTAATAGTTTCGGATTCCAGAGAAACATTAATAGAGGTTTTACCATTTACAGGAATCTGCTGGCTTTCCATTCCAACGAATGAGAAAACCAAAACCGATTGGGCGGCAGGTACGGTGATGTTGTATTTACCATCCATGTTGGTAACTACTCCAGTCGTTGTTCCTTTTACCACGATAGTTACCCCTGGAAGTAATTCTCCGGAGGAACTCTTAACAACACCGCTCACTTTAACCTGGGCAAATGTGTTGCTCGTAAAAAGAACACACAAACCCAATAGGAGCATTTGAAAGATTTTTCTTTTCATAGTTAATTAATTTATTTATTAATAAAAACTCACAAAGAAAACACTTCCATTTGGGAGGCTTAATCATGAGTACCATCAACGGTAAAGTTTTCAAAAAAAAAAAGATTCAAAGTAGTGGGATTTTACTTATTTTACATCAAATATTAACATCCTACATCAAATTTTAACATTTCGTCTTTTGCTAAACCGATTTCAAATGTTTTTTAGGTTAAAATTCAATCGCATAAATATTACAATCTAAATATGCAAAGTGATTACTAGAGCGTAACACACAGGTCTTTGAAAATAAATATCTACGTGCTTCATGTATTTTGAACAGGGTTATTGCCTTATTGTTCAAAAACGGTAGTTGGCACCATCTATCTCTGCGTGTATATTAATGGCTATCAAGGCAAATACAATAATTAATAATACAATTCCAACTGCATATTTGAACCACTTTCCGGCAATAATTTCCGTAACCGGATGCTCAAAAAAGGAAGGAAAGTGTTTTCTTAATAAAATGAGCACGACCCCAAAATTGACTAGATACAAGAGATGGTTAAGTGGAAAAATCCCGTTAAATGCTCCTGTGACACCGAAGCTGATGAATATATAGGCACCCCAAAAGCCAGTAAAGAGGATCAGAATTTCTTTTCTGCCGATGCTGTTTTTTGTTGCAATAACCTTTATCCACCCGGTTATCACAACCGCAATAACAACGATAACGGCGATTATACTTCCTGTCAGCGATCCATTGTCAGGTTGCAAAGCATCTGCCGGAGCAGCGTTGAATACCTTCATCAGGTTTGAGTTTGATAAAACAAGGTAAGGAACCAGAACAAATGCCAGTAAATATGCCGTATTATTTTCCCATCGTTTTGGTGCAGTTGCTTCCTCCGGCCATTCAGAACTGAACACGCCGTATGCCATACCAGAGCCTCCAAAAAATCCGATGCTGTATTCCATTACATTCCACATATTGAACTGTATAGCGAGCACGTTGCCAAGGATCTGCAGGAAATTTCCAAAAGCAAATCCAAATCCGGCACCCATCGCAGCATAAAAAGCGACCCTTAGCGGCGCTGTATGATTGTTCCGTACCATAAACCAAACCATGGCAAGTCCTGCACCCATACAAGCAGCCCATGCTTCCGAACGGGGTGGAGTCATCAGAAATTCAAGTTGTTCAATCAGAAAATAATACCCTATTAATCCTCCGGCAGTCATTTCCGCCATCAGACTTCCCCAGTTAACCCGCTTTTTTTCAGAAACTTCCAGTGTTAATCCTATAAGACCACCACCCAATAAACCAAACAATCCGCCTATAACGAAAAGCATCAGTAAACCATACGATGCATTCAGGAGGTCTGTGGCCCGTCCGTACCCCACTACCATTCCATAACTGATCATTCCTCCGGCGCCCCACCCGATCACAGAACTAAAGGCGATGAGCAGCATTTTTGCATACCAGTCCCTCCGCTTTGCCACAAGCACCAAGGCTAATGCGCCAATTCCCCCAGCCCATGCAGCGCCTGGTTCATGTCCGAACTGACCTCTGATTGCCCACGCCGTTCCAAAAGCCATCCCGACTATTAAGATACTTATCCATTGTTTTTTCATCAGAAGATAATTTATAAGAAAGAAAAACTGCGAACCACTGTGCTTCACCTGCGCAACACAGTGTACCTTTAAATGTAAATAAAATCCTGCTCCCCGTAAAAAATACAAAACAAACTCCGGCCTACTGCGGCGTAATCATTTTGGAGTCAACAAAATTCTTGTCTCCGTTTTTTTTCCTGTCTATCCGGAATTCGTCGAACAGAATGCCATCAGCAGAATATGATTTAAACGAAAGACTTTTCCCGTCAATTGAAATTGTCTGAAAAAGCTCCATATTACTTCCGCTTTTCTCCATCCATTTCTTATTCCCGGCTGGGTACTGCTTGGGACCGCCAACTGATACCACATAAACGACAGAAGGTTTTATATTGGGATTATCGGATGCTCTGCCCCGTCCGTACGAATGATCATGTCCGGTAAGTACCAGATCGACATTATATTTCTCTAGTAAAGGCTGGAAATTTCTCCTCAACTGTGGGTTGTCCCGACTCTCTTTTGTTGAATAAAAGGGAAGATGAGTTGTAACGATCACCCATTTCTTCGTATTTGTTTGAAGGACCGAGTCAAGCCATGTTTTTTGCGACTGTAAAAGAACTCCTTTTTCATCACCAAGTTCTGAACCCGCAGCAGAATCGAATGAGATGAGCCTCAGATTGGGATAGTCGATAAAATAGCAGGTACCATCCAGACCGGCCGGACCATTCGAAGGCAAGGTAAACTGTCTGTTCCAGTGCGAATCAAGTGACAACCCGTTATAATCGTGATTCCCCGGCGTCATAATCTGCGGGACCATGGCATAAAGATAGGATCCGGATTTAAACCATTCATCCCATTCCACATCCCTTTCAGCACGGTTGATCAGATCGCCGGCATAAAGCATGAAACGGCAATCGGGTAATTGCTGATAGGCTTTCCTGATTACACGCGGCCATTCCGATTTTAGCCCGATCTGAGGATCTCCGAAGTAAATAAAAGAGAACTTTTCTTCCGAGGCAGCCATCGTTTTAAACTCAAACCATTCACTCCAAAAGGTGCCGGCACCTACCCGGTAAACGTAGCTGACTCCGGGCAATAATCCGCGTAACGTACAGGTATACTGGTTCGCAACTATTCTGGGATCGCCTTTAAATTCATAAACCGTCGTTTGTGCGGTTGCTTTTAGCGACTCAACTTCATCGGGATTCACTTTTGTGCCTGAAGATAGTTGCCATTCGCAAAAACCAAAGTGAGTTGTTGTATCCGTTCTCCATGAAACGGCCACCGATGTAGAAGGATCGGCAGTTGGATTTAAGATAATCCTGTCGGGTAATCCTGAAGGCGCATTAACCTGAGTATAGCCACCGGGGATCATAAGCAAAGATACAATAATCACAAAACAGACCCGCTTAACTGAAAATTTCAAATATTCTTTCATAAATAACCAAATATTTAATTCTAATTGATATAAGTAATGAGTATAAATTGATGTCGCATTTCAGTTTTAAACCCGAGATCTATGAAAATCCTTTTTGAGGATGTCCAAAAAGTCAATAAAATAAACCGCAAAGGTCGCGGAGAAATTTCGCAAAGGCCGCAAAGATCATAGCAAGAACGACTTAACTTTGCGTTCTTTGCGCCTTCTTTGCGCACTTTGCGGTTAAAATGGACTTTTTAGACATCCTCATTTTTTAATTTTATTTTTTTTAAAAGTCGATTGAGAAAACACGACATTATTTCATTCCTATAACTTAGCACAGAAAGTTACCCAATCGGATTAAAAATCCACAAAATTCCTATTGCAATAGCCATCACGGCACCCGTTATGGAAAACCATTTAAGGAACTGCTCCTTCTTTTTCACTTCAGACCGATGAGCCACTATTCCCAGAATGAATGCAAAGGCGACCATTGTCAGTATAGTTCCCGAAGCAAAGGCCGTGATATAAATCACCGAAGCCATAATTGTTGGAAGTGCCAATGAGGGTAAAAGCGCAAACAAATGACTAAACCCGGCAAAGCCATGAATCACTCCGATTAAAAACGCAGAAAATGCATTCTGCTTAACTATGCCGCTATGAGAATGTCCGTGTCCGTAATCCACCGGATGCCTGTCGTGCACAACAAAACCTTGATGGGGAGCGTTTTCGTGCCCTTCATGAGAATGATCATGATCGTGCTGATGCGCCCCATCGTGCGAATGCCCATGATGATGATCGTTGTGATCATGTCCGTGGTCGTGGCTGTGATCGTGTCCGTGATCATGATGATGACTTGCCGACGGTGTTGACGGATGGGTATGTTTATGAATATGTGCATATAAAAACGGTTTGTAATGAAAATGGCCATGAGGCTTGTAACCATGTGAATGCTGAAGGTACCTCTTCATTAAAGCCCAGCCGCCGATGCCAATCAGTAAAAAACCTATAACTGTATCGCTGTGTTTTGAAATTGCTTCAATGGGCAAAACTTCTTTAAACAAGATAAACAATATTCCGATAAGCAACATCCCGGTTGTATGCCCCAGCCCCCATGAGAAACCGATTATCCACGATTTTTTCCTGCTGTCGATAGCAAGCGGGGTGACAGCTGCAAGATGATCGGGACCGGTTGCCACATGCGCCATACTTGCAACAAATCCGGTTAGAAAAGTTAGCATAGGGATGAATTTAGGAATAAATAATTGACAACAAATATATATACATTTACATAATCTAAAAGGAAAAACGCATTGGTCAGAAAATCTTTACAGATCGTGATTACCGGTTTAGTTCAGGGAGTTGGTTTCCGCCCCTTTGTATTCCGCACTGCCATTCGGTTCCATCTTACCGGGTGGGTGCAAAATACCAATGAGAGCGTAAAGATTGAGATTTCCGGTACTCCTCAGCAATTAGAAGGGTTCCTTATTGCCCTGAAGGAAGAAGCTCCGGTTGCAGCGATCATTGAATCGATTTCGTCCTTTGAAACAGAGCCAAAATCTTTTCACGGGTTTACGATCCGTGAAAGTCACAACATGTCGGACGAAATTACCGAAATCAGCCCTGATATTGCCGTATGTGATGAGTGTCTTCAGGATATACTTCGACCGGGTAACCGTATGGATTATCCGTTTGTGAATTGCACCAATTGCGGACCACGCTTTACAATTATTCAGGATCTTCCGTACGACCGGGCAAAAACGACCATGAAATCATTTACAATGTGTCCCGATTGCCGGAAGGAATACGACACGGTCACCGACAGAAGGTTTCATGCCCAGCCCACAGCATGCAGCCTGTGCGGACCTCATTATGAATTGCTTATCGGGCAAAACCGGATAAGCGACAATATTTCAACTATTATAGCCCATGTTGCCCAATGTATTGAAAGCGGAGGAATTGTACTAATCAAAGGTCTGGGAGGAATGCACCTTGCCTGTGATCCGTTCAATGAACCAGCAGTAAATAAGCTGCGCACCATTAAAAACAGGGAAGGGAAACCTTTTGCTGTTATGTTCCGGGATATCGAAACGCTGAAGCCTTATGCAAAAGTTGGAGCTGAAGAGGAAAAATCACTTCTTTCATGGCGAAAACCAATTGTTTTACTCGAAAAAAAGAACATTTCCGATGGACCAATTCTGGCAGAGAGTCTAAATGCCAGATTAACAATTTTGGGTGTCATGCTCCCCTACATGCCTTTTCATCACTTGTTATTTCAATCTTTAAAAATACCTGCCATAGTGCTGACCAGCGGAAATTTCAGCAGCGAACCAATTTTAACAGATAACAAGGCAGCACTGGAACAGTTTTCACTTTTGACAGATGCGACGGTGCTCTATAATCGGGAAATTTTCAATCGTACAGATGATTCTGTAGTTCGGATTATCGGCAATCAAGAGCGGATTCTGCGCCGTTCGAGAGGTTATGTTCCTTCTCCGATACGCACCGCACTAAATACTGATGGTATTGTTGCTTTCGGCGCTGAACTGACCAATTGTTTTTGCGTGGGAAAAGGACAAAAAGGATTTATAAGTCAGCATATAGGAGATTTACAGGGTTTAGAGACTACCTTATTTTATGAAAAGACACTTTCGCAGTTTGTGAAGTTATTCCGTATTAAGCCGGCATTATTGGCTGTTGACATGCACCCGTCCTATATTTCAACCAAAACCGGACTTAATTTTGGAGATTTTCCCGTTGTACCTATTCAGCATCATCATGCCCACATTGCTTCCTGTATGGCAGAGCACCGGTTGGATGAAAAAGTGATCGGCATTGCCCTCGACGGAACCGGTTATGGATCCGACGGAAACAGCTGGGGTGCAGAATTTATGGTCTGCGATCTGAATGATTTCGAAAGAGTTACGCATTTCGAATACCTTCCGCTGCCGGGAGGAGATATGGCCGCAGAGGAGCCATGGCGAATGGCTGTTTCGTATCTGTATAAAGTCTTTGGTCCTGGCTTTCGCGATCTTGAACTGCCTTTCCTGCAAAAGATTGATCCGGAAAAAATTCAGTTGATCATTCAAATGATTGATAAGCAGATCAATTGCCCCTTAACATCAAGTGCCGGCCGGCTTTTTGATTGTGTTGCATCTTTACTGGATTTGGTGCAGGTGGCAACGTTTCAGGCCGAGGGGCCCATGCGTCTGGAAGCGATTGTCAGGTCTGATTGTTCCGAAAGCTATGCTTTTCATTATGGCGATACCATCAGTTTCGATGAAACAATTCGCGAAATCGTTGAAGATATTCGACGGGGAACCAGGGATTCGACCATTTCAACAAAATTTCATAACACAATTATATTAGTTATCTTTGATTTTGCAAAAACTATCCGTACAAACAGAGGGATCAACAAAGTGGTACTTTCAGGAGGTGTATTTCAGAATAAATACCTGCTGGAAGGAGCTATCACAATACTAAAAAAGAACAATTTTGATATTTATTCACATGCAGCAGTACCCACTAATGATGGAGGAATTGCACTTGGGCAGTTAGCTGTTGCAGCAAAAAGAAGGGAGTTGAAATGTGTTTAGCCATACCTGCAAAAGTAATCAGCGTCGATGGTACCACCGCTTTGGTATCTATTGAAGATGTTGAATATAAAGCAAGCCTCTTACTGTTGGATGACGTAAATCCGGGTGATTATATTATGCTTCATGCCGGTTTTGCCATCGAAAAAGTGGATGCGGCGGAAGCGGCATTTACACTTCAGCTATTGATTGAGATGGAACAAAACAGGCCGGAGTGATTTTTAATGATCAATTGTCAAATCGTCAATGGGGAAATGATCAATGGTCAATGAGCTTTGCCAACTAAGTAATCGGATAGATTTATTGCCGTAAATTTATTTAAATCCTATTCATTAGTGAATGTTGAATATAGCGTTACGGTGCTCTGCACCTTAAGAATCTTGCTTAATAGTGTTAGTTCTACAAATATTTCGCAGCTCTGCTGCTTTCCTATTTTACTAAGGTGCAGAGCACCGCGATATTTGTAGAAGATTAATCGTCTTAGACC
>CAYHDA010000103.1:0-13257 GCA_964355145.1 uncultured Mariniphaga sp. | reverse complement strand
ATTCGTTATTCCCAATTCGTAATTCCTTCCGCCAGCAGGCGGACGTAATTCCTATCCCATCAGCCTTTTTCCTGAATATTTCTGTTCATGAAGCAAAAGCCATTTTTTCCGTTCTAAACCACCGGCATACCCGGTTAATTTCCCGTTATGTCCGATAATCCGGTGACAAGGAACGACAATAGGTAAAGGATTCCGACCGTTTGCCATCCCCACAGCCCGGCTATAATTGTCCGATTTAAGTTCATGTGCAATTTGTCCGTAACTTTTGGTAGTGCCATATCCCACTTCCAACAGCTGTTTCCAGACACTTTGCTGAAAACCCGTCCCGTCAGGGTTGATGGGCAAATCGAACTGTTGCCGGACACCTGAGAAATATCCTTCAAGCTGTTTATGAGCCAATATCAAAACATCAGGAATATACGACTCATCCTCAACGTATTCAGCATCAAAAAGAATCGATTTCAGATACTTCTCATCCGAGATCAGCTTTAAAATGCCAACAGGACTATGCATTGTTTTGAAATAAGTTGCCATCTTGAAGGGAATTAAAAGTTCCGGTTTGTCAAACAATGATGCCTAAAGCTCCTTTATTTTAATATTCCGGTATGCAACTTCATGACCATGATCCTGCAAAAGAATATGTCCGTCTTCAAATTCACCAAACCCAGGGGTATTGTTGAATTTACTTTTTTGAATAGCATCTTTAAAGGTCTTCGATTTTTTTGAAATTTCGATGATTTTGACTCCGTTCAGGTAATGAGCCACCCGATCGCCGTTAACTTCAATTCTGGCCCTGTTCCACTGACCAATGCCATTTACCCGTTTTATTGGCTGACTCGGGTCAAAATCCTGAGAATTAGGAGGGACTAAATCATAAATTGATCCAAGTGTACGATTTCCATTGACTCCCATTTTGGCATCCGGATGCCTGGCATCATCGAGAACCTGATACTCGAAACCTCTTGTATCTCCTTTACCTGGCTCAGCCTGAATAAAATACTTGATTCCGCTGTTAGCACCT
Organism: uncultured Mariniphaga sp.; assembly: GCA_964355145.1. GTDB lineage: Bacteria > Bacteroidota > Bacteroidia > Bacteroidales > Prolixibacteraceae > JAAFHB01. Next base: position 12,236 of record CAYHDA010000103.1, on the reverse strand, counting down.
TCAGTTATTTTAAAATCGACTTCAAGAATAAAATTTTTGAATCTTTTCTCTGTCACGATATCACCTCCACCTTTATTCTCACCTTTATTGGGAATTAACATTCCATCCTCGACTGTCCAGCCTTTTTGAGGGAACGCGGCTGTTGCAGAACCCCCCCATCCTGTGGTTGTTTTTCCATCCCAGATCAGTTTCCATCCGTCAGTTTGCTCGTTTCCGGTGAGGGTATTATTAAGATAACTCACCTCTGGCACTTCAGTATCCTGAGGCATGCAATTGGCTGCCAAATCTTTGGTCAGTATCCGGATATTTCTCCAGCGAATTGTCTTGCCTGCATTTGCTGCTTCCTTACCAATGCCATGAACCTGCAATGCTATAAAACCGGAAGGAGTCATATCATCGGCCAGATTAGCGCAAGCGACACCGTTTAGCCATGTCCGGATAGTGTGACCGATTGCCTCAACACGATATTTATTCCACTGAGCTCTTTTGTAACTTTTTTTCGCTGATTGGTTATATTCCATTGGATAAAGCCATCCCCTGCGAGATTCGTCGTATATTCCTGCTGTCCATGCTCTTGGAGAATCGTCACATTCGACCTGATAGCCATAAACCCGACTTTTTTCAGCATCACCTTCACGTTCCGACCTGATTTGAACGCCTGAATTAAGCCCCTGATCCATTTTCATTTCATATTCAAGGATAAAATCACCAAATGTTCTGGTTGTTGCCAGAAAAGAATTGGGGGTATTGATACGGCTGGTTCCTACAATCTCACCATTGACGACCATATATTCAGCTGTTCCGGCAATCTGCTTCCATCCCGTCAGATTTGTCCCGTTAAAAAGTTTTTCCCACTGCGTCTGGGCTGCAAAAGCACCCAGACTAATGCAAATCAGAAATACGAATACACTTATTTTTTTCATTTCTTGTTAAGGATTAATTTGGAGTTAACAATAATAACCGGTTGCTAAGATAGACTATTTTTAAATATACCGTTTCCGTAAACGGGGAATTAAATATTGAGCTAATTCCATATTTTATCCACTTTCATATGAATTTCACTCAAAGCTTCGTTTTCTCCAGTTCAGCATTAAACCGTAGGATTTCCCCTTTTTTGGTATTCATTGTACAGGTTTTATTGCCATAACGCAACGTTAGCGGATAACCTGCTGTTGAAAGAACTTTTAGCCTGACGAGCTGGCCCCCTTTCCAATCAAATTCGAGGTCAAATCCTCCGCGGGCTCTGACTCCACGAATATGTCCATCCGGAATGGCTGCAGGAAGAGCCGGTAAAAGATCGATAAAATTGAGATGACTTTGCACCAGCATTTCAACAATACCTGATGCACCACCAAAATTTCCATCGATTTGAAATGGGGGATGTGCATCGAAAAGGTTGGGATACGATCCGCCGCCGGACATTTTTGTTCCTATCTGTTCTGTCGGTCTAAGGAGCATTTTTACCATATTCCAGGCATGATCGCCATCCCGGAAGCGCGCCCAGAAATTGATTTTCCAAGCGAGGCTCCATCCTGTTCCGTCATCTCCGCGGGCTATCAATGATTGTTTTGCAGCATCCATAAGCTCAGGGGTCTCCTTCCAGTTAATCTCTTTCCCGGGATAAACGCCCCATAAATGAGAAACATGCCGGTGCTTGTTTGTCGGATCATCGAGATCGGCAACCCATTCCTGCAACTGGCCAAATTTGCCGATTTTATAGGGAGCAATTTTTGGCAAAATCATTTTAAGTGAATCTGCAAAAGCTCTGTCTTTACCAATAATAGAAGATGTTTCGATACAAATTTTAAAAAGGCTTTTAATGATTTCGTGATCCATTGTAGGACCGGAAACCAGACCACCGGTCTCGGGAGAATTTGAAGGACAGGAAACCAGCCAGCCATTTTGGGGATCGGGAACCAGAAAATCCATATAAAACCGGGCAGCACCCTTCAATATTGGCCAGGCTCGCTGCGTGAGAAATGCCGTATCGCGGTTATATAAAAAATGCTCCCATAAATGATGAGAAAGCCATCCGCTTCCTGAAACCCATATCCCATGATTTGAATGGTTGATCGGAGCAGCGCCTCTCCAAATATCGGTATTGTGATGTAAAACCCACCCTTTGGCATTGTAATGAACGTTAGCTATCCGCTGACCTGAAGGGACTACCTCTTCAATCATTTTAAATAATGCATCATGACACTCACTGATATTCAATGGCTCCACAGCCCAATAGTTCATCTCTGTATTTATATTCACCGTATATTTACTGTCCCACGGCGGATTTATTTTATTGTTCCAAATACCTTGAAGATTAGCCGGATAGGTGCCGGGGCGACTACTTGAAAGCATCAGATAACGGCCATATTGCACATAAAGGGCAGCAAGAGAATTATCCATTTGGTTAAGCACTCCTTTAATCCGAAGGTTAGTCGGGAGATTTTCTGAGGCAGATTTGCCTAAATAAAGTTCAAACCTATTAAAATAGGATTGATAATCTTTGATGTGATTTTGCTTTATTCCATCGAATTGCTTCCCTCCAACTGCTGATATATATTTATTGCACAGCAATTCAGGATTACCGGAAACATCTTTTGGATTTACGAAATTTGTAGCAGCAACAAGATAAATGACTGCCTCATCTGCATTTTCTACATGCAATTGATTATCTGAAATCTGGATTATCCCGCCTTTTGCTATCAATTTTATCTTTGCTGTTCCGGTCAAGACTCCATCTTTAACTTTTACATTCAACTCAATTGTCCCATCCTTATTTATGCTGGAGGCAAAACCCTCGTGAAGGGCAGTGAGCGAAAGGTCGAAAGACAGAGACTTTGGTTTGCCGGCCTTCAACCTGATTGCAATGGCCTGATCAGGAGCGCTTGCAAAATATTCGCGTGAGTAAGTTGTCCCGCCCGATTGATAGGTAGTCCGGCATACTGCGGTCGAAAGATCAAGCTCCCGCCGATAATTGGTAACTTCTCCCTGATTGTGAAAATTAATCCATAAATCGCCAAATGGCTGATATTTACGCTGACCAATCGGAACACTCATAAATTTGTCCATTGCCAGAACCTGAGCCTCCTCCTGCTTCCCTTGCCAGATGAGTTCGCGAATTTTGCCTAAATATTCAGAGGCACCCTCGTGTGCGTAATCGTGGGGGGCACCTGTCCATAGCGTCTCTTCATTAAACTGAATATGCTCTTTTTCGACACCTCCAAATACCATCGCTCCAAGACGGCCATTCCCAATAGGCAGGGCTTCTTCCCAAATGGTCGCCGGTTGACTATACCAAAGGAATAATGACTTAGCTGAAGATTGGGCGCTGCAATTTATTGAACAAAACGCAGCCAGAAATATAATCCCTATTCCGGAAACATAATTTTTCATCCTGCTGATTTTTAGTGAGGTCGTGTAATACAAACAAAAATAAGAATAATATATGAATCCTGTTCATTGTAATATACCAATGATCCAAATTGTCACTATGAGAAAAAATCTTTATTTTTGTGCGATATGATTGAAAAAACAGACAACAAGCAGCTCCCATATAACTGGTTTGCCATTCGCGTTAAATCGAGATCCGAAAAAAAGGTTTTTTCGGATTTAATCGAACAAAATATTGAAGCGTACCTGCCACTTCAGCGAAAGTTAAGACAATGGAGTGACCGTAAAAAATGGGTTGAAGTACCATTGATCTCAGGGTATGTGTTTGTTTATATCAGCAGAAAAGAGTACGAGACTGTGCTAAGAGTCTATAATGTTGTCTGTTATGTGTATTTTGAAGGGAAGGCAGCCATTATAAGGGATGAAGATATTAACCTGTTAAAAAGGATGCTCGGACAAGTTGAAGTTGAGCTGGAAATTACCGTTGAGCAACTGCAACCCGGACAAATGGTCGAAATCGTTGCCGGACCATTATGTGGCGTCATAGGCGAATTGATTGACTTTAAAGGAAAGAATAAAGTTGCACTCCGTATTCCACCACTCGGGTATACGGTTCTTGTTGAAGCTCCCGGAAAGAATCTGGTGCCTTACAATCAGTAAAGCAAAAAGTGATTATTTGGTAAAACAGAAAATTAATTCTGCGTTTACTGGTTTTGCTTTAAAAATACCAGAATTCCATATTTTAAATAAAAAATAATTTCAAGTCCTGCACAAAACTAAAAAAACACAATATATTGATTATCAATATATAAACCAATTTTTTCAAAGACTTGGCTAATTTTGTATTTCGGGCTAACCAAATACGCTTTCATGGTATTTTTTTTTGAAAATTGCGACCTTTCTTTACACTTATTTCAAATACACCTACGCTTGTTGTAAAATTTCCTACACCTGGAAAAAAAAGCACAACCACTCGTTAAATTTTTTCAAGAAACAATGCTTAATTTCTGAATAAACAAGAGTCAAATTAAGATTAAATTCTTTGTTAATTTTCTATGAAATTAATTTCATTTTTAATACTTTTGAACAAGAGCTTAGTCAAAACTCTCAATATTTTAAGTAGATTTGCAAAAGGTACATGGTTTTAGGTACCTGCAAACAATATTTTGTAAGGTAAATCAAATTTAACGTGATTCCTTCAGATGTCAATTTATGTGACTGAGAGGGCGAAGCTGCATCATAAGATTATCCGGCATTAACATATATGTTAATGAAAAACATTGATGACAATTGATCCTATTGGGTCAAAAGGAGTTTTGAACCAATATTATTTGAATTTAATCTTTTAAAAGACCTAGCCAGAGAAATATTATGATAGAAAATCTTCTGCAACTGTTAGCCAGTTTCATTTTGGCACTCGGTATATCCTTGTATGCAGTACCTATCGTTATAAGAGTGGTTCGAAAGTTAAGGCTTTTCGATAATCCCAATGAACGTTCAGCAGCCGAAAGGCCTATTCCTACTTTAGGTGGTATAGCTATTTTTGTCAGTTTTGTTTTCGCATCGACGATCGGGCTGAGCGGATACGAATTTCCGGAACTGGTTTATATCGTGACAGCCATACTTCTGATGTTCTTTGTTGGACTAAAAGACGATATTGTAACATTATCCGCAGGCAAAAAGCTGATGGCTCAAATTCTCACGGCTTGTATTATCATCTTTTTCGCCAAAATACGGTTTACCAATCTTCATGGGTTTTTAGGCATTGGCGAGATTGGCATGGTTTTCAGTGTTATTTTGACCAGTTTTGTAATCATCGTCTTGATTAATTCCTTTAATCTGATGGATGGTATTGATGGTCTGGCCGGTGGATTAACCATGTTAGCGGCGCTGGTTTTCGGGGCTTGGTTTTTCGTCAGCGGCCATTTTGAATATGCAGTACTATCCGTTTCACTAATCGGAGCTATCGGGGGATTCTTCTATTTTAATGTTTACGGCGATAAAAACAGAATTTTTATGGGTGATACGGGCTCTCTGGTTTTAGGTACCATTATGTCTATTATTGTGATCCGTTTTAATGAGTTTAATATTGATCAATCACAACCTTTTGCGATTGCCTCAACACCTGCAGTATCGTTTGGCATTCTTCTTTACCCGCTGGCAGATACCATAAGAGTCATGATAATCAGGATATTACATCGCAAATCACCTTTTACAGCAGATAAAAACCACCTGCATCACCGTTTGCTTGCATTAGGTTTTTCTCATAGGAAAGCAACATACATTATTGTTTTTACGAATCTGCTTTTCATGCTCTCTGTAATCGCAATGCAGCGTTTCGGGATATTGGAGTTGATGCTTTATATTTTAGGTGTTGGCAGTATTCTATTTATGATACCTGCTTACATGCTTCAACGAAAGAATCTGATTCAAGAAGATGATCCTCATCAGCAGTTATTAATTCCGGGTCAGGCATACGAAATATTGAAAGCCAAAAGATACTCCCTTAAAGTGGCCCAGCGGAGTAATCCATTTCATCCGACAACTCTTCAGGAGTTTTTTCAGAAACTCAACCTATGGTAATCCATTGAAAAACTACTTGATCCAATTTTAAACTTATTTTACAAACCGGTATAAGCATTCGTTTATACCGGTTTGTCCTTAAATAATAGTCCATGAATCAAGCTGTTCATCAAATATTTCCAAGCCATCATATCACCATCGCCAAAGCAATAAAAAGGCTCTAACTGTCAAAACATGACCACCGCGCAGAATAAAGATCAAAAAAATGCACAAGAGACCGAGGTTGATTTCATCAATCTGGCGAGAACTTTCTGGGAGGGCAGAAAGCTGATAATAAAGCTGATAATAACCAGTTTGACAATCGGATTTTTTGTTGCCATACTGATTCCCAATGAATTCACAGCTTCGTCAACAATGGTGCCGCAGATTTCTGATCCTAAATCTAAATTAGCCGGTCTTTCCGGAGGATTATCAGGACTTTCCGGATTAGCTGCAATGGCAGGAATTAACCTGAACACAGCTACCGGTTCCGAACTCTCTCCTAAAATATATTCAAGTATCATTTCAAGTGTCCCGTTTCAACTTGAATTGATGAAAATACCGCTTAATTTCGAAAAGCTGGATAGTCAGGTTACTTTGTATGATTATTACGTCAAAATAAAATTTGGAAATCCCCTGCTTAAATATACTGTGGGTCTCCCTTCGCTGATCATCAGAGCCATCAAGGGTGAGAAAAAAAATAAATTCAGATCGAATTCCAACCCGCTTTACATGCTCACCGAGAAGCAGATCGAAGTGCAAAAGATCATTGAACAACAGATTGGCATATTCTTCAACGAAAAGGACGGTTACGTTTCGTTAAGCTGTTCTTTGCCTGAAGCTTATGCAGCCGCTCAATTGACTCAGCAAACCCAGTTGCTGCTGCAGCGCTACATCACCGAATTTAAAATCGAAAAAGCAAAACTGGAGCAGGAGTTCGTACAGCAAAGGTTTGACGAAGCGAAAAAGACATATCAAGCTGCTCAGCAACAACTTGCATTCTTTCGTGATCGCAATAAAAATATGACAACGGCTACTGCCAAGACCGAAGAAGAGCGGCTCTACGGAGAATATACGCTGGTAACCGGCGTTTATTCGGAGTTAGCCAAAAAACTGGAACAAGCCAAAATTCAGGTTAAGGAGGAGACGCCAGTATTTACAATTATCAAACCGGTATCCGTTCCTGTCGAAAAAGATAGTCCCAACAGACCAATGATACTCGCTATAGCTGCTTTTATTGGTTTCGTCCTCGGAACTGTCGTCGTTTTGGGCAAGGATTTCATAGTTCAGATCAGGGACAAATGGCTGAAAGTCAATAATCAATAAACCAATGGTCAGTGATCAATGATCAATGGTCAGTGATCAATTATTAAATGGTCAATTATTAAATGGTCATTGATCAAGATATAAAAGTGTTGTGGCAAAAATTGTTGAGATTTCGATAAAGGAACCTACGGATAATACACAATCGCAGGATGAAGCGATGAAGCTCCCGTTAATCAGCATCATCACAGTAGTCTTCAATGGAGCAAAGACAATTGAGCAGACGATCCTAAGCGTGCTTGACCAACCTTATCCGAATAAGGAGTACCTCATTATCGATGGAGGCAGTACCGATGGGACAGTCGAAATCATCAAAAAATATAATGCCCGGCTAAGCTACTGGGTCAGTGAAGGTGATAGCGGCGTGTATGAGGCGATGAACAAAGGGATCGCCATGGCAAAGGGAGAGCTGATAGGGATGATCAATGCAGATGATTGGTACGAACCTGAAGTATTCAATATTATTGCTGAAAAATACCGCGAAACGCATGATCAGGTCATTCACGGATTAATCCGCAATTTCAAAGATGATGAGTTTTACTCTATGGTCGGCAACTCGATCCGGCGCCTTCGCTACGATATGATACAGCATCCGACTTGTTTTATTCCACGCGAATTATACCAACGGCTGGGATCTTACGATTCAAAATACAAATATTCAGCAGATTACGATCTGATTCTTCGATATGTGAATAGCGGAATAAAATTTTGTTTTGTAGAAAAACCTTTTGTCAATTTCAGATTAGGAGGGATCTCTTCGCTGCCTCAGGCTGAAAAAGAGATGTACCTCGTGAGGGTCAGGCACCATCTGATTACTAAAACTGAAGGATTTTTAAGAATCTTGCTCGTGAGTATTTTCAGCTTTGTGAAACGATTCCTTAAATAATGAGTTAATGTGCTAATGGGTTAATGTGCTAATATGCTAATGTGCTAATATGCTAATGTGCTAATATGCTAATGTGCTAATATGCTAATATGGTAATATGCTAATATGGTAATGTGCTAATATGGTAATGTGCTAATATAATGAATAATTATCAATTAATAATTGAGCATTAAGAATTGAACATTGATCCGTCAGACTTCGGCGTGAGCTCAGTCGAACGCTGACGGAGAACATTCATAATTAAATGAGGTGATCAAATCCGGCTATGTAGGTTTTCTGATTTTTGTGAGCATGATGATTGTATTTTTCGTCCTTCCCGATCCTGAAGGGCTGCAAAAACCATTCAGAGTGTTCCTTGGCCTGTCCTTTGTGACCATCTATTTTGCATTGCTGCTCAAAAAGGAGATCAGCAGGCAGACCCTCTGGCCAATTGTGATTGGTGGAGCCTTGGTTGCGGTAATGATTTTCAGAGGGACTATTCAGACCTCTTTTATCAATGCATATCTTTGTTTATTCGGGCTGCTTTGCATGCCGTACCTGTTTTTCTCACTCACTCCAATCCGACGTACCAACCTGAATTATATTCATGTTATCTGCATCCTCTCCATTTTAATACAGTTTCTGATCTTTTCCTCTGCAGATGGAAGACCTTCGCTCGCCTATGAAATCAACTTGTCAGGAGCCTACCTATTCCTCTTTTTTATTGCTTCAGATGTGCTGAACAACAAGCACGGTAAATTGCTGGTTATTGCGCTTTCACTACTCACGCTAAGCAGACTGCTGATTTTCAGCATGTTGATTTTCTACATCGTTCGCAATGCAAAAAAATACATCAAACCCTGGCTGGAGAAGCAGAACGTAACCCGTATCGCCATTGCCAGCTACCTGGTGATCACCGTTTTTTCATTATGGTATGCTGCGAATGTACGATCCGAAATTGCCTATGAAACCGGGATCAGCAGGCTTGCCAACCTCAATGACGGCTCCAACGAGTTGCGTTTTATTGCCAATACCCTGGTCCTTGGAACCATATATGCTGCTCCCCTCGATTCAAAAGTGCTTTTCGGTTTTGGTCCGGTAGAAAATTTCATCAACGCCACCAAAGGATCACTGATCATGCCTCACAATGAATTATTCGATGCAATTGTTCAGTTTGGGATCATCACCGTCATTTTTTTCTCCCTTTTTTCCCTGCCCATTTTCAACAAGGTGACATCGTATGGGAATATCGAATACCTGATCCCAATCCTGTTCTACACTTTAATTCTTTGGGTAAGATTTTTGCTGGTACCTAGTTTTGAAATGTTGTTTATCCTGTTTCTGCTTTATATCGCTCATGAAAGAAACCGGGAAGAGGAACTAATTAGGTTCGCCAGCTGGCGAAAGGAATTAGGTCCGCCAACTGGCGGAAAGAATTAGGAATTTTTTAAAACCTGGTATAAATTCCTAATATCACACAGAATATCAGAGAAAAAGATCATTGATCCGTGAGCTGTAAGAGACAATTGACAATTATTTAATACCTCCTTTGGAAAAAAATTCTCCTGCCAATGAACATCGCTTTTTTGGTTCATGACATCCATTTTGGGGGAGGCGGTGAGCGCGTAACCGCCAATATGGCCAACTATTTTGCAGCTAAAGGTGATCAGGTGACCATTGTTTCAATTTCCACGCGTAAAACTGTAAATGTTTTCCAAATCAATACGCTGGTTCATATTGATTATCTGAATATTGATCCGGATAGCAGCAATAATCTGATCCGGAAGATTCAATCTGTTTTTGCAGTAAAAAAATATTTTGAAAGAATTAGTGATCCAATTTTTATCCTCGGAATTGGAACCTACCCAACCTTATTGGCGGCCTTGCTGCCAAAACGAAAGAATCAAATAAAGATCGGATGCCAGCATGGCTCGTTTGCTTCTGTAAAATATTTGTGGTCGTTGTTGCGCCGGCTATTCTGGCGACGACTTAACATGGTGGTTTCACTCACTGGCTACGATGTTCCAAAACTCTTAAAGTTAAATAAGAACGTTTGTGTAATACCCAACAGCGTTTCATTTTTTCCGGAGCTGCCTGCGGCACTCATAAATAAAACGATTCTCTCAATCGGAAGAATTGATTATCCAAAAGGATACGATCTTTTGTTGAAAGTATTCGGCCCCTTTAGCCTTTTATATCAGGATTGGAACCTCCGCATTATTGGAGACGGACCGTTACGAAAAACAATCGAAGCAACGATAAAGAGAGAAGGCCTCACCGGACGGGTTAGCATTCTTCCCTCAACCGATAAAATCATCGAAGAATACTTAAATGCTTCGGTTTTCGTAATGACCTCCCGTACCGAAGGATTACCAATGGTGTTACTTGAAGCTCAGGCGTGCGGATTGCCTGTTGTTGCTTTCGATTGCGAAACCGGACCATCAGAGATCGTCACCAACGGTGAAAATGGCTATCTCATAGCTGATTACAATATCAAGAAAATGAGTCAGCAACTGTCTGAATTAGCTGCTGATTTCGATAAAAGAAGGAAGTTTGGTGAAAATGCCAGAAATAATGTAAGCAGATTCTTCCCCGACCAGGTCTTTACACAGTGGGAAAAACTCTTCGAACAACTCAGCCCAGTAATTTAGGAATTCAACTTTAATACCATTGCGGAAACCATTTTTTTAATTCCGGAGGGATTGTATGTTTATAGAATATTGAGCAGGTGAAGAAACATACGACTCCGGCCGGAGTCGCATCTCCATTAATTTCAAAATCTTCTATAAACATGCGACCTCTCTGAGGTCTTTGAAATCATATCTCAGGATACAGTATTTGAGGAATTAAGCATCATTCAATTTTGTTAACAGCAAATTCCTTCCACCAGAGGCGAACCTAAGTTGTAGAAATAAAATAATGTCGTATTTTTTTTCGATCAATTTATTTGAATCCTATTCATTGGTTAATGTTGAATATTACGTTGCGGTGCTCTGCACCTTAAGAATTCAACTTTAGTACCATTGCGGAAATGAATTTTTTTAATCCCGGAGGGATTGTATGTTTATAGAATATTGAGCAGGTGAAGAAACATACGACTCCGGCCGGAGTCGCATCTCCATTAATTTCAAAATCTTCTATAAACATGCGACCTCTCTGAGGTCTTTGAAATCATATCTCAGGATACAGTATTTGAGGAATTATGCGACAATAAATCTTTCTAATTCCTAATTTCTTCCACCAGCGGAACCTAATTCCTAATTCGTAATTTGTAATTCCTAATTTTATATTTTGATTCCTAAAATCATTCATTATTGCTGGCTGAGCGGTGATCCCTACCCGGAGCTGATCAAAAAATGTGTGGATTCGTGGAAAGTTCATCTACCCGATTATAAATTTGAACTCTGGGATCTGGCAAAAGTTCAAAACATCGACAGCGAATGGTTACGGCAAACCATTGCGGTGAAGAAATACGCATTTGCAGCCGATTTCATCAGAGTATATGCCCTCTCTAATTTTGGAGGAATTTACCTGGATGCTGATGTTGAATTGGTTGGGTCGCTGGATCCGTTTCTGGAAAATGATTTTTTCATTGGTTATGAATACAATAATGATCTGGAACCTGCTGTTTTTGGCTCAGTTGCCGGTCATCAATGGTTATCTGATCTTTTAGGTTATTATCAAAACCGGCCATTTATAAAGATTGATGGGGAACAGGATATCAGGCCGTTACCATTTATTTTTAATGAAACCGGGGCAAACCGATTCGGATTCACAACAAACGGGAAGCTTCAATATCATACAGAAGAAGGAATTGCCATTTATCCCTGTGATTTTTTTTCGCCTAAAAACATTTATTTCAGGCACATCAGGCAAACCCAAAACACCGTAGCGATACATCATTTCGATTCCGGCTGGGTAAATAAAAACGGCACCTATTTTTTGAAACGGCTTTTTCACCAATTCCTGTACCGGTTAGGTGGCAAATCATTTCACAATCAATTCATTCAGATTATCCGGAGAATTATCAAGTGAAAAACGAACATAAAGTTAATCCTTCTATGAATTTTTCTGTCCTTATTTCAGTGTACGATAAGGA